>JAQCJS010000175.1 GCA_027592975.1 Chloroflexota bacterium | reverse complement strand
ACGGCTGCGCAGAGCGGTTCATCCGCACGCTCAAGGAACAGCTGCTGTGGATCGAGACGTTCCCGACGGGCGAGGGACTGCGCCTCGCGCTCATGGCGTTCGAACAGCGCTACAACGACCAGTGGCTGGTCGAGCGGCACGGCCATCGCACACCGCCAGCCGTCCGCGCTGCCTGCGCGTTGACCGACGGAGTCGCGGCATGATTACCAGCAAGCAACTGTCCATGAAGCCCGGTCCGGTACAGGAGGGTGTAACGCGCGGGCGCGCGCGATGCAGATGCGTCCCGCGCGCGCTCCCGGCCGATCCGGGCCCCTTGACCGGCGACGAACGCACGTTCTAGCGTTCATCCCGCAGCCTCCCGGCAACCTCGAGGTGGCGTCGTGCCCGACCCCGGCCCCCGGCTCGCCCCGCGCATCGCCCACTTCGACCTGGACACGTTCTTCGTGGCTGTGGAGCGCGCACGCGACCCGTCACTGCGCGGGAAGCCGGTGCTGGTGGGGCGCGCGGGCCCACGCGGGGTCGTCGCCGCAGCCTCGTACGAGTCGAGGAAGTTCGGCTGCCGCTCCGCGATGCCGATGGTGCAGGCGCAGCGCCTGTGCCCGCAGGCCGTCGTGGTGCCGCCGGACTTCACCGCCTACCGCACGGTCTCCGGCCGCTTCCACGCGATGCTGCGGGAGACCTCCCCGATCGTGGAGTCGGTCGGCATCGATGAGGCGTACGTGGACCTGACCGGCATCGGCGAGCCCGCGGGCGGCGCAACCCGCGCGGCGGAGACGCTGCGGCGGCGCGTGCGCGCGGAGTTGGACGTGGCCGTCTCCGTCTGCATCGCTGGCTCCCGGACCACAGCGAAGGTCGGCTCTGACCGGGCGAAGCCGGACGGCCTGATCGAGGTGCCGGTGGGCGAGGACGCCGCCTTCCTCGCGCCCTTCCCGATCCGGGAACTGCCGATGGTCGGGCCGAAGGCGGCGGAGACGCTCGGACGGATGGGTGTACGCACCATCGGCCAGCTCGCCGCGCTGGACGAGCGCTGGCTGGTGCAACAGTTCGGAAGCGCCGGGCCGGTGCTGGCAGCGCGCGCACGGGGCATGGATCCCACGCCGGTGAACGGGAACGGCCGCGTGGCGCGGTCGATCTCCCGGGAGGTGACATTCCTCGAAGACATCGTGGACGCCGCGGAGCTGCGGCGCGTGCTCGCCCGCCACGCCGAGCGCGTGGGTGCCGACCTGCGCGAGGGCGGCAAGCGCGCGCGCACGGTGACGCTGAAACTGCGCTGGGATGACTTCACCACGCTCACGCGCTCGCACACGCTGGAGCGCCCCGTCCAGTCCACCGCGGCGATCACCGAGGCCGGGCACGCGCTCTTCGAGGCGACCGTGGCGGCGGAAGGGATGCGCCCGGTGCGCCTGATCGGCCTGGGCGTGACGAACCTGGTGGAGGACGCGCTGCAACTCGACTTCTTCGATGCGGCGACCACGACGCCCGCCGGGAACGCGGCTCCGGCGGGCGTCCTGCGCGACGAAGAGCTCGATCGCACGATCGACGGGCTGCGCGCGCGGTTCGGGGCCGACGTGGTGAAGCGCGGGATGTGACCCCCTCGTTCGAGTGCGGACGAACCGACTTAGTTCAGGCGTTCGGGGAAAACGCGGCGGTCAGGCGCTCCCGTGCGTCCGTCCGCATTTTCGGAGTGGCGTGGCTGTAGATGTCGAGAGCCGTGCTGGTTTGAGAATGGCCCAGCACTCGGCTTACCTCGAGCAACTGGATACCGAGCGCAAGCATCAGAGTCGCAGCGGCATGGCGCAGGTCGTGAAAGCGCATGGGCGGCAAGCCGGCTCGCTTCAAGCGGCGCTTCAGCCCCACAGCTACGACCCGCCCGTGGAGCGGCGCACCCAGCCGAGATGAGAAGACCAGGCCTCCCCACGCATCGCCGACCCAATGCGATCCCGCCGCCTCCCTTTCCGCGTCCTGCCGCTCTCGGTGGGCCCTGAGCAACTCCCAGACCGGATCGGGGAGGTCGACGGAACGTGCGCTCCGCTTCGTCTTCGGTTCGAGGACCATGTACGTTCCCCCGACCCGATGCAACGTTTGGCGAATGGCAAGCGACCTGCCCTCGACATCCAAGTCCGCCCATCGAAGGCCCAGGCCTTCGGACTGCCGCAGTCCCACCGTCAAGCTGATCGCGTACAACGCCTCGTGGCGGTGACCCTTGATGGCCTCCAGAACCTGCCGAGCTTCCTCAGGGCCAACGGGGGTGACCTCGCGACGGTCGAGCGGAGGCGGGTCGGCGAGCGACGCGGCATTTTGAGCAGTGAGCCCCCAGCGGAGCGCCAGATTCAGCGCCGCGCTGAGCACATTGCGGTGTTTGCGAACCGTAAGCGCTGAGAGTCCGCGCTCGTGGTCTCGGTTCAGCAGTGCCTCAACCCGTTGTGGTGACAGATCGGTGAGCCTCAGGTGCCCGAGCTCAGGGAGCAAACACGTCCTCACGACTTGTTCGTATCCGCGATAGGTATTCGGACGAACCTTGCGACGGGCCCTATCAAGCCACTGTCGTAGGAGGTCGCCCACCGTCAAGTCGGGACTCGCGTGGGGGCCGCCTTCAGCGCGTGCCTCTCGGGCTTCATGTAGCCGTCGCTCGACCTCGGCGTAATCGCGGTGAACGAACGAAAACCGTTGTCTTCGACCGTCCACGCTTCCCAGTGACAGGAGCGCTTCCCATCGGCCGTCGGTGCGTTGTCGAATTGTGCCTTCGCCTGGCTTTCGCCTCGTCATGCTGACCTCCCTGGTCGGATGGACGCTCAACGGGGGGACGAAAGCAAGTCTCGCGCCTCACAGCGAGACCCATTCGGAGCTCAGCGACTCGTGGACGCAGCCACGCGGAGGCGCTGTTCCCCCGTGGTCTCGATCACCTGCCGTCGACTCCGCTGGGGCTCTGTGTAACGTTGACGTGCACGATCTGCATGCGTCCATGAGCGATGAAGACGATCGCGTCCTGCGCGCGCTCGCCCGCCTGCTCCTTGCACAACTCCGCGCTGACGACGCGGTTCGGCTGCCCCGCGCCACGCCGATGAGCACGCGGTCCTGCACGAAGGCGACGGGCGTTGCTCTTCACGTGCTTGCGATCACCCACGCGACCTTAGGTCGGCCAGCTCCGCCTCGGACGGCTGTTCGTGATGCGCCCCGCCTCGTCTGAAACTTCCGCAACTTCCGCGGAGACGCTCCGCGGGCGCGCGGGCTGTGATGATGAGGAGGGCGCATCCTCTCAGCGAGCAAGGTGTCTACCACCTCTCGTCGACGTGCGCCGCGTTCGATCTGGTGGTGAAGCCTCGCGTGGCCCTACGGTTGCGGCCGCCACGCTGGTTGTCGTGGGCCGGAGCTTCGCGAGGACGTCCTAACGGCGGGAGCCGAGTACCGCCGTTCGGCCGTCATCTGAGTCTATCGACGGAGTGCCTGTGGTAGCGGTCCGTCGAGACAGCAATGCTGGTCGAACGAGGATGCGAGTTTCTGCGTCGCCCGTGATCGCCCTCTAGTATGCGACGTGAACTGAGGTCACAACGGCGCACGCTCGGATACTCCGAGCTGCTGGACGCCAGCTGGGCGATCTCGGCCACTGAGCCTTCGCCAGGCAGCGCGCTCAGTACGAACGGCAGCCTCTGCTCGGCCGTGCACGGCCTCCTCGGTGTCGCCATATCGCGCCAGCCCGCGCGCCAGCAACGCATTGTCATGCGCCAGACGGAGCCCTTGGTCTTTGACCCCCGACAGAACGCGGCGGTGCCGCGGTGGCCCCGGGAGAGGCGAGACCGTGGCCGCTGCTTTCGTCTCCTCAGCCGACGATGAGCTTGCCCTCCATGCCCGCCTCGCGGTGGCCGGGCACCGTGCAATAGAAGACGTAGGTTCCGGCCTGGGTGGGCGTGAACTCGATCTCGGCTACACGACCAGCCTCGGCTGCGACGTGCAGAGCGGCGTTGGCAGTGC
>JAQCJS010000174.1 GCA_027592975.1 Chloroflexota bacterium | reverse complement strand
CCCAGCCACTTCCGCAGGTTCTCCGGGTTGTTGTCTGCGATGGCGGACGCCAGCGTGGTCCGGGAGCCGAAGTGCGTGAGATCCGGACCAAGTTTTCCCACGGCGGCCGGCTGCCCCTTCACCGTGTGGCACGCAATGCACCCGGAGGTGACGAACTGCTGCTCGCCAGCCTTTGCCAGGTCGGAGGTCGGCGCGGTGCGGTCGGCTGCGGCCGCCGTCGCCCAGGACTCGAAGTCTGCCTGAGTGCTCACAAAGACGCGGAAGCGCATGTTCGCGTGGGAGATGCCGCAGAACTCAGCGCACTGGCCCATGTAGGGCTTTGCGCGCGCCTCGTTCGGGGTGAACCAGAGGTGGTTCTCGCGTCCGGGGACGTTGTCGACCTTGCCGGACAGCTGCGGCACCCAGAACGAGTGGATCACGTCCGAGGCCCGGAGCTTGACGTTAACCGGGCGGTCCACTGGGAGGTGCAGCTCGTTCGCGGTGGTGATGCCCAGTTCCGGGTACTGGAACTCCCACCACCACTGGTGGCCGATCGCGACGACCTGCAACGCGTTCTCCGGTGCGGGCTTGCTGGTGACGGCCATCGTCGAGAACGTCGGCACCGCCATTGCAACGACGATGAGGACGGGGATCAGCGTCCACACGACTTCCAGGCGGGAGTTGCCGTGGTACTGGCGTGCTTCCTGCCCGGGGCGCTCCCGGTAGAGGAGGCTGAAGATCAGCGTCAGGGCCATGATGCCGATGAACACGGCGCCGGCGAGGATGAAGATGAACAGGTACACGCCGTGCACCAGGCCGGCGTTGTCGGACCGTGGCACCCACGTGGTCATGGGTTGCCGGACAGCGTCAAAGGACTCAGCGAAGCCCAACCACAGCAGCCAACTCACCACGCCCACGAGGACGAGTGAGCCGATGATCGCGATCATGCCCCTGGGGCGAGAACCACCCAATTGCGTCCTCCGTACACCAAGACCCGGGTCGCCGCTGCCGGAGCGCGCACGTGGCGTGACCCCGGCCCCGTCGTGGGGATGTAGTGAAATAGCACTTGGAGAATTAGCACCACGTCCAACCCTCGGTCAAGGCACGGTGCTCATGGAATTGGGCAATTGGCCGGCGCGCAAACCGCCTCGACCGCCCCTCGATCGTTGATTTTGCGGCCCCCAGGCGCATAGCCTCGATGTCAGTGGACGCCACCCAGATCAGCCGAGCTCGCCTGTTGACCGCCGCCATCGCGCTCGGGCTGCTCCTGTTCCTCGTCTCGCTCGCCTTCGCCATGAGCCAGGGGGTCGGCGGCCGTGCGGACGGCCGTTCCAGCGCCGGCGGGCGTCTGATGCCGGCGTTCGCTCTCCCACGGTTCGATGGCGGGGAGGCGTTCGACCTCCAGTCGCACGCGGACGCCCCGGTCTTCGTCTACTTCTGGGCCTCCTGGTGCGTCCCCTGCCAGGAGGAGGCCCCCGTCATCCAGAAGCTCTGGCCGGAGTACGAGCGGCGCGGCTACACCTTCGTAGGCGTCAACATCTGGGACGCCGAGAGCGACGCGCGGCGATTTCTGCAGCAACAGCGCCTGACCTTCCCAGTGGTCGCGGACACAGACGGGCGAGTGTACGTAGACTATGGGGTAGACGCTCTTCCCGATTCCTACCTCCTGGAGCCCGGTCTGCGCGCGCAGACGCGCTATCAGGGCGCACTGACGGAGGCGACGTTGCGAGAGTTGCTGGACGAGTTGGCCCGCCCCGGAGGAGCCCGATGAGCGGCATCCTGAACAGCCGGCGCGCCCGCCTGGTGGCGCTCCTGGTCATCTCCACGGGGGCCATCTCCGCGCTGGCGTTCAGCGCGGCGGGGGATTCCGTCTCCTACTACATCACACCGGAGGAGTTCTTGCGGAACGAGCGCCTGCTGGATCAGCGCGTCCGCGTGGCTGGCCGTGTGGTGGAGGGCTCCATCCGGCAGGAGGCGGGGCGGCCGATCGCCTTCACGATCGCCGGTGACGCCAACGACCGCGTGCAGGTGGACTACCCGAAGGGCGTGGTTCCGAACCTGTTCGGTCCGTACGCGATGGTGGTCGTGGAAGGCACGGGGCGTCAGGACGGCCTGGTGCACGCCGACTCCATCATCATCAAGCACGAGGACGAGTTCTACGCGGACCAGCCGCCGGAAGGCTCGATCTCGTCCAAGTTCGTGAAGCCGGACGCGACGAACCCCGTTCCCACCGGTACGCCCGCCCGCTGACACCCGCTTCGAGGCGGGGTGGCCCGAAGGAAATGAGCCGCCCGTGAACGTGGTCGCAACGCTAGGAGCCTCCGCGCTCCTGACGGCCTTCGCTGCCTCGATCGTCGCGACGGTCGCGGCGACCGCGGGGCACCGGCTGGGCAGCCGGCCGCTGCTGCTGGCCAGCCGGCGCGCGATCTACGCGGCCGCCTTCCTGATCACGGTCGCCATCGCAACGCTGGCCTATGCGCTGCTCTCCAACGACTTCTCCATCGCCCACGTCGCCTCCGTCTCCTCGCGGAACATGCAGGTGACCATGAAGTGGGCATCGCTCTACAGCGGCCAGGCGGGTTCGCTGCTGTTCTGGGCGTGGAGCATGTCGCTGTTCATGGCGGCGTTCACGGCCATCACCGTGCCGCGCATCCCGTGGGGGGCGCCGCACGCCATCGCCTCGTTGGGGGTCATCCTCGCGTCCTTCCTGTTCGCGCTCGTCTTCTTCGCGTCCCCGTTCCAGGTGAGCGCGGTCACGCCGCCGGACGGGCAGGGGCTGAACCCGCTGCTGGTCGACCCGGGGATGCTGATCCATCCGCCGTTCCTGCTGGCGGGGCTGGTCAGCACCTCCATTCCCTTCGCGCTGGGGGCGGCTGCGCTGCTGTCCGGACGGCTGGATGCCGCGTGGGTGCGGCATGCGCGCGCGTGGGCGCTGGCGTCCTTCCTGGTTCTGAGCATGGGCAATTTCCTGGGCGGGTGGTGGGCGTACACCGTGCTGGGCTGGGGTGGCTACTGGGGCTGGGATCCGGTGGAGAACTCCGCGATCCTCCCCCTCCTGCCCATGACGGCGTTCCTGCACACGCTCATCGTCCAGGAGCGCCGCGGGATGCTGAAGACGTGGAACCTGGTGCTGGTGCTCTCTGCCTTCGCGCTCGCCGTGTTCGGGACGTTCAACGTCCGCTCCGGGCTGGTCGCCTCCGTGCACTCGTTCGCCCAGTCCGAGGTCGGCCCGTACTTCCTGCTGCTGATGGGGATCACCGTCGCCGTCTCGATCGGGCTGATCGGCTGGCGTCTGCCCCGCCTCCACGCCGAGGCGGACTTCGACGCGCTCGCCTCGCGAGAGGCCGGGCTGATCCTGAACTCCTACCTGATGACCGCCCTCGGCCTCGTCATCCTCGGGGGGACGCTGTTCCCGGTGTTCTCCGAGCTGCTGCGGGACGTGCGCGTGACCGTGGGCCCGCCGTTCTACAACGAGGTGACCGCGCCGCTCTTCGTGCTCACGCTGCTGCTCATCGTCGTGGGCACCGTGCTGCCGTGGCGGGGCGGGTCGATGGAGCACCACGTCAGGCGGTTCCGCGTCCCTGCCGTGGTCGCGCTCGGCTCGTGGATCGCGCTCGGCGCGCTGGGGATGCGCGTCCCCGCGGCGCTGCTGGCGACGGGGCTCTGCGTGACGATCGGCTACGTCACGCTGCGGGAGTACTTCATCGCCGCGCGAGGCCTGCGCGCAGCGCGCGGTGCCTCGTGGCTCGGCGCGATCGCCGGCGTCTTCGGGCGCGATCCGAGGCGGGCGGGCGGCTACCTGGTGCATCTGGGCGTGGCGATCATGGCCGTCGCCGTCATCGGCTCCACGGTCTACCAGCACCAGACGCGCCACGTGGTCTCGCCCGGCGAGACGTTCGAGGTCGCCGGCTACACGTTCCTGTACGCCGACCTGGTGGCTCGCCGTCCCGGCATCAACGGCATCGAGGTCGAGGGATTGACGCGGATCGAGGTCACGCGCAACGGGCGGGCGGTGACCACGCTGGAGCCGGGCCGCC
>JAQCJS010000173.1 GCA_027592975.1 Chloroflexota bacterium | reverse complement strand
CGGACAGGAGCACGGTGGCGTAGGGGCCCTGCTGGTAGCGGGTGAAGTCCAGGATGCGGATGCCGTCCAGCGCGCCGTGCGAATCTGCTGCCATGCGCCGTCTCCTCCGTTTGCCCCCTGCGTCCGGCTGAGTATGCCGCCCGACCCCCGCCCGCATCCAGCCGCGGGCGGGGGAAGTTCACACGCCGTTCCCGTGCGGGTGGTCGTCTGTTCACACTTCCGCCTCCTCCGCTCGCGGACACTGGAGGTACAGGAGGCTCACATGGACAACGACGACACGCCGGTAGGGCGCATCCTCGGTCGGCGCGAGGCGCTGGCGCTGTTCGGCGCGGCGGGGGTCGCAGCGCTGGTCGCCTGCACCACCGGCGACCCCGGTACTGGCGCCCTCGGTACTGGCGCCCCCGGTACTGGCGCGCCCGCGGGTACCTCGACGCCCATGGGCGGGGGGATCGGGGCCACGACGCCGGCAGGGACCGTGGCGGCGCCTGCGTGCGTCGTCCGGCCGGAGATGACGGAGGGACCGTTCTTCGTGGACGAGCGGCTCAACCGTTCCGACATCCGCCCGAACACCACCGGCGGCGCCGCGATCGAGGGCGTCCCGCTGGAACTGGCCTTCAACGTCGCGCGGATGGGTGCCGGGACGTGCGACGCGCTCGCCGGCGCCACGGTGGATGTGTGGCAGTGCGACGCGCGAGGTGTCTACTCATCCGTGAACGATCCGAGGAGCGGGAGCAGCGTGGGGCAGGACTTCCTGCGCGGCTTCCAGGTCACGGATGCCGCCGGTGTGGCACGGTTCACCACCGTCTACCCGGGGTGGTACCGAGGCCGCGCGGTGCACATCCACTTCAAGATCCGCGCTCGGGACGCTTCGGGCGCGATGCAGGAGTTCACCTCGCAGTTGTTCTTCGATGACGCGCTGTCGGACCGGGTGCTCGCGCAGCCGCCGTACAACGCGCAGGGGGCGCGCAGCACGCGGAACGACCGGGACGGGATCTTCCGCAGCGGGGGCAGCCAGTTGCTGCTCCAGCCCTCGCCGACGGCGAGCGGGTACGCAGCCAGCTTCGCGATCGGCCTGCAGATCAGGTAGGCCCCGCGGATTACCGCGCCGCGCGTCCTCGTGGCAGAATGATGCCGCCCCCACCGGGGGCGGCGCCGTTCGGGGGGACGACCATGGGACTGCCGCTGGAGGGATTCCGCGTCCTTGACCTGTCGGTGTGGCAGCAGGGCTCCTACGCCGCGGCGATGCTGGCGGACATGGGCGCGGACGTCATCAAGATCGAGTCGTACTCGAACCCGGACCCCGGCCGCGCGACCGTGGCCGGCGGCTCGTCCGAGCGCAACGCCTACTTCCATTCGCTGAACCGAGGCAAGCGCTCGATCCTCCTCGACCTCAAGTGCGAGGCCGGGCAGGAGGTGTTCTGGCGGCTGGTGGCGTCCGCGGACGTGTTCCACAACAACATGCGCGGCGGCGTGCTGGAGCGGCTGGGCATCACCTTCGACCGCATCCAGCAGGCGAATCCTCGCTGCGTGATGTCCAGCGCGACCGGGTGGGGGCACCTGGGACCGGACGCGACCACAGGGGCGATGGACACGCTGGCGCAGGCGCGCGGCGGCTTCATGTCCGTGACCGGCGAGGGCGCCGATGGCCCGCCGACGATGGCGGGCTTCCCGCAGGCGGATCACGTCGGGGCGATCGTCTCGGGCTACGGCATCGTGCTTGCGCTGCTGCACCGGGAGCGCAGCGGGGAGGCGCAGGAGGTCAACACCTCGCTCTTCGGATCGCAACTGGCGATCCAGACGTTCAATATCACCGGCGCGCTCTGGGCGAACGAGACGCGCCCGCGTCTCAGCCACGCGGAGCGCCGTCCCACGTGGAACCACTTCCAGGGCAGCGACGGCCGGTGGTTGATGATCGGCGCGCTCCCCGCGGACAAGTGGTGGCCCCAGTTCTGCGAGGTCATGGGCGCGCCCAACCTCGCCTTGCCGCCGTACGTGACGGCGGACGACCGCCAGGCGCGCAACGCCGAAGTGATCGCGCGGATGGACGCGATCTTCGCGACGCGGACTCGGGACGAGTGGGTGGGCGCGTTCCAGTCGCGCGATCTGCTGGTGCAGCCGGTGGCCGACCACCTGGAGGCCGGCCGCGACCCGCAGGCCTGGGCCAACGGCTACCTGGTGGAGGTTCCGGACGAGCACGGGAACCCCTGGCCCATGGTGGGATCTCCGGTGCACCTCTCAAAGACTCCGGCGCAGATCCGGGCGCAGGCTCCCGCCTTCGGGCAGCACACGGAAGAGGTACTGTTGGAGCTGGGATACTCGTGGGATGAACTGAGCGCCCTGCGTCAGCGCGGTGCGTTCGGGGATGCGTCACAGTAGGCGGAGCCCTCCGCAATGACCCGTCGCCAGCCAGCAGCAGGAGCACCTTCATGAGCCAGCCCGTTGTCGCCGTGATCTCCGTCCTGGTCACCATGGGCATCCTGGACGCGATCTGGCTGACGACCATGACCGCGCGCCTCTATCGCAGGGAGATGCCCGAACTGTTGCTGGCAACGCCCATGTGGCCGCCGGCCATCCTGTTCTACCTGCTGTACGCCGTGGGGGTCTTGGTACTGGTGGTTCTGCCGGCGCTGGAGCGCGACTACGCGTTGCTGCGCGTGGCGGGCACGGGCGCCCTGCTGGGACTGGTGGCCTACGGCACCTACGACCTGACGAACCACGCCACCCTCCGAGGGTGGTCCCCGGTCGTCACCGTAGTCGACCTTGCGTGGGGGACCCCCCTCTCCGCCGTCGTCGCGACGGTCGCCGTCATCATCGCGCGCCGCTTCGCCTAGCCTCGTGGCATGGGCCGGCGTCTCGCGACGATCGTCGCTCTAGATCCGGCCGAGCAGCAGCAGGATCAATAGCACCACCAGCACCAACCCCAGCACACCACCGATATACATGTCGGTCCTCCGTTCGCGATCCGGTTGGCCTCGACCGTACGCATCCCGGCGCGACGCGGATGTCGCGCGCGCGCGCGTCATGCTCGCTATTCGCTCGCGTCACACCCTCGATATGTGCGGGCGTGCGTGCGGCGATCGGGATGGGAACGCGATGGATGCGCATCGCGGGAGCCGCGCGTCGAACCGAGAAGAGGATGCTCGCGCGCCGAACATCCGTGGACGAAGGAGGTGAGGAATGAGCATCCTCGCTTGGATCATTCTTGGACTGATCGCGGGGGCCATCGCGAAGGCGATGATGCCCGGCAACGACCCCGGCGGGATCATCGTCACGATCCTGATCGGCATCGTGGGAGCGGTGATCGGCGGCTTCCTGTGGAGCTTCATCACCGGCAACACCACGTATGCGGAACTGGATCTGGGCGGCATCCTGATCGCAATCGTCGGCGCGATGATCCTGCTGGGTCTGTACCGCACCCTGGCGGGCAGGCGCACTACCTGACGGCGTCCCAGGGGCGCCGGAGCCTGACCGAGGACGAGTGGAAAGGGCTAGCAGATGACGTCAGAAGAAGGCATGTACCAGAACGCTGGGTACCCCGGCCATCAGGGGAGCGGGGAGGCGGGCGGATCGGCGATGAACGAGCCGGCCGCGTGGCCGCGCGCTGCTGAGGAGGTGGCCCGGCGAGGGTGGTGGCCGTCGCTGCTGGCGGCCGGGGGGTCGCTGGTCACGGTGATCGGCGCCGTGCTGCTGGCACGGCGCCGGTCGAAGCGGAGCGGGCTGATGGCGGCGATCCCCACGCCGCTCGCGGAGGCGTCCGAGCAGATGATGCGGGCGCGCGGCAACGGCGGTTCGAGCAACCCGCTTCGAACGATCCTTGCGGTCGCGCTGTTCGCGCTGGCTGGCTGGGGCATCCGCCGGAGGATGGCGCACCAGGCCTCGTGATCGGACGGGGCGCGCTAGCGGGCTGCTGAGAGCCGTTCCAGGAACTGCACCAGCACCAGCCCGCTGGCGCGCCACTCCGCCGCGCAGGACTTGCCCAGGTAGCGGATGTGCCAGGGCTCGTAGATGTAGCCCGTCACCGCTTCCCCGTCGGGCGGGTAGCTGATGGCGAATCCGTATTCGTGGACG
>JAQCJS010000172.1 GCA_027592975.1 Chloroflexota bacterium | reverse complement strand
AAGGCGCTCGTCTCGAAAACGAGTAGGCCCGCAAGGGTCTCGCGGGTTCGAATCCCGCCCTCTCCGCCATCCCACGACCGTTAGACTCGCGATCCGTCCCGTCAACCACCGGGGCGCTCCTCGTGGGACTCACCGCCGGCACGGCGGAGCGGTTCGAGGGCTTCGATGGTGTCCGGCCCGGCAGCAATGCCCGGCGGACGCGCTCCTCGCGGAGAGGTGCTGGAGTGGTTGAACAGGCTCGCCTGGAAAGCGGGTGACGGGGGCAACCTCGTCCGTGGGTTCGAATCCCACCCTCTCCGCCATTGCGCCCCTCGCTCCCCACGCGATGCACCCGATGCACCCGATGCACCCGATGCACCCGATGCACCCGATGCACAGCGTCGCCAGTCGATGCGTATGACGCGACCCCGGGGGCGGGCGGGCGTAGGAGTGCTGGCTCGCTAGATCCGCTCGGCGCGCACGACCACGCGGTCACTGTACTGGCGCGCCACCGTGTCGAATTCGCCGCCACACGTGTAGAGCGTGACCGAGTCGACACCACTGTTGCGCCAGATCGGCGCCCAATCGTCGGCGGACGCATGCAACTGTCGTACCCAGACGACCGCGTAGCGGAGCGTCCCACCGTTGTAATCCACCTCGATGATGTCACCGTCGCTGAGACGCCCGAGGTCGCGGAACACGCCCGGGCCGCGATAGCGGACGTCCGCGTACCCGATCCGTGCGTTGTAATCGACGTGGCCCGAGAAGACGGCGTTCCCGCCCCCGCCCGGTGCGCCGCCCATGCCACTCCACGCGCTGAGGTCGTACCAGACGATGTCCGCCGGACCTGACGGGTTCGGCATGACGCCGTCCCCGCCGACGTAGCGGCTGGCGACGCGCGCGTCGACACCCAGCACGGGGATCCGAACGCGCGCGAAGCTGGCGTCCGCGGGGTAGCCGTACTCCGAGATCAACGCTCCCAGACTCGTGACCGTCGGCTCAGCTGCCACGGCTTCAGTGGCGGTCTCGGTCGGCTCCGGCGTCGCGGTGGGTGTGCGCGTGGGACGGGGCGTGGCCGTCGCGGTCGCAGTCGCTGCAATCGCCGCGGGCTCCGGCGTCTCGACCGCCACCTCGGGCGGATCATCGCCGCCGCATGCCGCCAGCGTGACGGATAACGCGACGAGGATCGCGGCAACGAGGGATGCTCGACGCCTGCCCGAAAGCCGCGTCGATGAAGTGGTCGGTCGCATCACTCGTTGATCTCCTGCGCGGTCCTCGCGGCTGTCGTCACGCCACTGTCGTCACGCCACTGCCGTGTCCTCGATGCGCCGCCGCATCGGAGCACGGTCGCGCCGTCGAGGCGCCCTTCCAGCGTACCGCGCACACCCTCCGACGATCATCCGCCAGCACGCGAGAACGTGATCCGGATGGGAACCGTCGTGCGTCAGAGGGCGTGGACCAGGAGACAAGGGAGCGGGCAGGGAGAGGGCAGGTCGAGGTAGGTGGAGGCGGTGCCTACTGGAAGCGGACGTGGACCACGTCGCCGGCGTCGACCACCTGGAGGGTCTGGAGGAACGGCGGGCCCCCGGGCACATAGACGAGGAATCGCCGCGACTCCGCGTCCCATTGCCATGCACGCACCACGGGCCGACCGAGGTCGGCCAGCGCATCGGCGGCCGGGGTGCTGGGGTCGCCGAGCCATGTGAGCGATGCCACGCTGCCACTCGCCTCGCCCGCCCATGTGGCGGCCTGCGCATGCTGCGGGGTCGGGGTCAGCGACACCGCGCTGGTGTTCCCGCCCACGAAGGTCGTGTCGCGGTTGGCGATCGCGTCTACGCCTTCGTCGACGCGTCCGTAGAGCAACCGGAAGCGCACCTGCGCGCCGAGGTCCGGGCAGCCCTCGCGGACCTCGTCCGAGACGACCGTGATGCGATAGAAGCCGAGGTTGCTGTTGTCCAGCGTGGTCACGTTCGCGGTCCCGCAGTTCAGCAGTTCGCCGGAACCGGTCACGCCGACGGCGCGGACGTGAGAGGCGAGGCGCCCCTCGCTGTCGCGGGTGACGAAGCCGATGAACAACGCGGAGAGCGCGTCGGGCGGCGCGACCGAGGTCTGATCCCCACGTGCGCCCTGGGGCGCACCCGTGGGGCCCGAGGGGAACGAGAAGGCGGCCGCTCGACAAGCGTGCCGATCGCCGAGCTGCCCAGCCCGAGGATCAGATCGCCCTCCCAGTGGCCGGGAACGGCGCGGTCGTCGGCCTCGGCAGGTCGCTCACTGATCATGACCTCCGCGGTGACGAACTTCTTGCCGCGAGCGCGGGTTCGCGCTCTGGGCACCCGCAGCGCTCGTCCGGTGCGCAGACAGGCGGTCAACTCACGCCGCAGCGCGCCGCGCCCCTGGACGTACAGGGCTTGGTAGATCGCTTCGTGGGAGATCCTCATCGACGCATCTTCCGGGAAGTCGAGCTTCAGCCGGTTCGCAATCTGCTCCGGGCTGGCGGCGTCGCACTGCGGTTGGCGGGCAGCATCCCATCACGGCTCGCGACGAGCGCCCTGGCCGTCTCGGGTCCGCTCGCCCTCGTCGCACACCTGTGGGCGGGTCACGTCCTCGATCCGCCGGCAGCGACGAAGTCATAGGTGCCACCGGCGTGCAGGTTGAGGAAGCGGCACGCGCCGTCGTGCTCGCCGTGTACGCGGTGTACCGTCCCCGGCGGGATCGTGAACCGCTCACCCGGCTCGAGGCGATGGGCGGCCTCGTCTCCGTCCACCTCGACGACCACCGTGCCCAGTACTGCGACCAGCGTGTCGGACACTTCTGTGTGCCGGTGGCGAGGGATCGACTGACCGGGCGCGATAGTCACCAATTGGACCCGCAGCCCATCGGCGGTAGCGAGTACCTCGCGCACCGGCGCGTCCGCCGATGTACCACCCGCTGCTTCGCTAGTCATGATCCCTCCTCAGCCGGTCGTGCGATCCGCGCGCGGGGCGAAGATCGCCGAGCGGATCTCCGCCGCGATGCCGTCGAGTGCAGTCATCGTGTCGCGGAACAGGCTCGTGGCGTACGTTGCGCGGCGTGCCCCGCAGCGCGCGCTCTCTCGATACTGAGCGGTCCACCGCGACGCAGCGTGACGTTGACTATGCCGGAAGCCGTGACCATCGCACGGATCGTGCCCCGATCGCTGAGCGCGATCGGATAGATGTTATCCGCACCGGCCTCGCGATAGCGACGCGCCCGCCGGGTGCCTTCCGCCACCTGTGCATCGAGGTCACCCTCTCGCCGGATGAAGACATCGACGCGCGCGCTGAGGAACAGGTCGACGCCCCGGCTGCGTGCCGCGGCCTGGCGGCCCTCCGCGAGGCGCTCCTGCTCGCTCTTGCCAGACGCCTCAATCTCGGCGAGGCGGGGGGCGGCGAAGGAGAACGCCGACGCCGCCTTCTCGTGCTTGCGGGCGAGCGCCTTCCACTTCGTGGCCTCGGCCTGCCAGTCCCTGTCGGGCTGGTCGTCTTTGGGCTCGTCGGTGGACGGGGTCAGTTCGTCGTCTGCCATGAGGCGATCGTGGCAGGGCGGCGGAGGCGGGTGTAGGGGAAGTTGGCAGCCGTGTTAGTCCAGCAATTCAGGATACTGGCGCAGGAAATCCCATGCCCATGGCTGGATGTTGTAGTCGAAGTAGGTCAGCCCCCGGCTGACGCTCGCAGCTCGCGCAATCACCTGAGCCGCTTCCAAGCTGCGCACCACACCATTGGCCATATCCAAGGTCTGTGTGCGTGTCTTCCCGCTGGTGTACCAACCACAGTGGTCGTGCGCCTGGAATGCGCCGCTGCTCACCGTGTAGACGGCACCACGCGGGGAGAGCATCGCGCAGAAATCGCACGCCTCTGCCTCGGGCAAGTCGCGCCGCCGCGCCATTGCCCGGCGTCCGCATCACGGGCCGCCGCCCCGGTGGGGATCAGCGATGATCCGCCACCCGGTGCCGGATCAGTGCAGCACCGGACCGCAGACCGGTGGACTAGTTGAGCACTATGAAGGAGTTCAGTATCCGGTCCAACACCTCCGCGTCCTGCTGCGTGAGCAGTTGGATCTGGACGCTGATCATG
>JAQCJS010000171.1 GCA_027592975.1 Chloroflexota bacterium | reverse complement strand
CCCCCCCGGCACCAGCCTCGTGACGCCGCGCCGGCGCGTGGAGGAGCCCGCACCGCTCGCCGAGCGCATCCAGACCTACCGCGAGGACACGGAGTTCGCGGCCACCGTGCGCGGGCAGGCGCTGCGCTTCCGCGCGACGTGGGGCCTGTTCTCCCCGCGCGAGGTAGACGAGGGCACGTCCATGCTGCTCGATGCCGTCGAGGTGGTGCCGGACGCGGACTGCTTCGACCTCGGATGCGGCTACGGGCCGATCGGCCTGACGCTCGCACGCCTCGCGCCGCAGGGCGAGACGTGGATGGTGGACCGCGACTTCGTGGCCATCGACTACGCGAACGCGAACGCCGCGCTGAACGGGATCACGAACGCCCGCGCGTTGCTCTCCAACGGCTTCGCCGCCGTCCCGGCGGAGCAGCGCTTCGACCTCGTCCTCTCGAACCTGCCCGCGAAGGTGGGGAACGAGCTGCTGACGCTGCTGATCGCGGACGCCTACGCGCACCTGAACCCCGGCGGGCGGCTGTACGTCGTCACGATCTCCGGCATGCGCCGCTTCATCGAGCGGACGTTCGAGGAGGTCTTCGGCAACTACGAGAAGGCGAAGCAGGGCCGCCAGCACACCGTCTCCATGGCGCAGCGCGATTAACGAGGCCGCCGCTCGCCCGAGTGCGCGCGTTCGTCCTAGACTGCGGCCATGACCGTCTACTCCTCGCTCTCCGGAAAGCGCGCCGTCGTCCTCGGGGGCAGCCGCGGCATCGGCCGCGCCATCGCGCTGCGCCTCGCGGCGGAGGGCGTCCACGTCATGGTGAACTACGCCCGCTCCGCGGACGCCGCGGAGGCCACGGCGGAGGCCTGCCGCACGCTGGGCGTGGACGCGCAGATCATCGCCGGCGACGTGGGCGACATGGACGCGCTCGCCACCGTGTTCGAGCGCGTGCGGGCGTGGGGTGGCCTCGACATCCTCGTGAACAACGCGGCGCGCGGACTGGAGCGGCCGCGCCCGGCGATCGATCAGAAGCCCGGCCACCTGCACCGCACCATGGACGTGAACGTCTTCGGCCCGTGGGAGGCGATCCAGTTCGCCGTGCCCATGATGGAGGAGCGCGGCGGCGGCAGCGTGGTGAACCTGCTCTCGCCCGGAGCGTTCCACTACATGCCGGACTACTCCGCCGTGGGCGTGACGAAGGCCGCGCTCTCCAGCCTCACCATGTACCTGGCCGTGGAGCTAGCGCATCGACGCATCCGCGTGAATGCGGTCTCCGCCGGCTGGGTAGAGGGTTCCGAGGGCGAGCACTCCTACCGTTCCGAGGTGAGCGACCGCGTGCGCCCCCACGTCCCCGCGGGCCGCAACGTGCAGCCGGAGGACATTGCCGCGGCTGTGGCGTGGGTGGCGAGCGACGAGGCACCGATGCTCGTCGGCCAGACGATCCACCTCGATGGCGGCTTCGCGGACGCCGCCTGGCGTGCCGTACTGGGAAGTTAGCGCATGCCCGACGATTCGATGCTCGCCCGCGAACTGCTGCAGGCGAACGCGCACTACCGCGAGGGCTTCGATGCCGCCGATCTGCAACTGCGACCGGCCCGGCAGCTGGCGATCCTGACCTGCATGGACAGCCGCTACACCGCGCAGGGCATCCTGGGCCTGTCGCTGGGCGACGCGCACGTGATCCGCAACGCGGGCGGCCGCGTGACGGAGGACGCCGTGCGCTCGCTGACGCTCTCCGCGGCGCTGCTGGGCACGCGCGCCTGCGTGATCATCCACCACAGCGACTGCGGCCTCTTCGGTCGCACCGACGAGGAGCTCCGCCAGCGCGTCGCGGACGTCGCCGGCACGCGCGCCACCTTCGGCTTCCTCCCCTTCGAGGACCTCGACCAGTCCGTCCGCGACGACGTCGCCGCGCTCCACCACTCCCCCTACTTCCCCCCGGACTACGAAGTCCTCGGCTTCACCTACGACGTGCGCACGGGCGCGCTGGCGCTGGTGGAGTAGGTGACGCGTGCCCTACTGCTCGATGCGATGGGTGTCATCTTCGAAGCTGCGGATGACGTCTCGGAACTCCTCGTACCGTTCCTCCGGGCCGAAGGGAGCACGAGCCCGATCGACGCCGTGCAGGACACTTACCTTCAGGCTTCCCTCGGGCAAGTCTCGGCCGCGCAACTCTGGCGGGCACTCGTCCCCGGGGGGAGAAGTGCGGACGACCTGAACGCGCGCTACCTCGCCGGCCACAGCGTGCGACCTGACGCCATCGCACTGATCAGCGCCGCCAGTGATCGGCAACTGCAGATCGCGTGCGTGTCGAACGATGTGTCCGAATGGTCCTTCGCTCTCCGCACCGGCTTCGGCTTTGAGCAGTCGCAAGCCAGACCCACGGATCTTTGAGATCGCGCTCACGACTCTCGGGGTGTCCCCACGGGAATGCGTATTCGTGGACGATCGCTGGGCAAACGTCGAGGCCGCTGCTCGCCTCGGAATCACGGCGCTGCACTTCGTCCCTCATATAGCGCCATCCGACGCTGCGGGGACACAGGTCACCCGTCTGATGGACACGACTCGCTGGCTCACCCCCGCTCCCTGATCGCCCGCGCCTTCGTAGCCGACCGGCTCGGTTCCCAGCGACGATCCCCTACCCCCACCCCTTCGCAGCCGAATCGCAACGGTGTTGCGATTTTGCGTATCGGGGGTTCGCGCGGGCGTGGCGGCGAACGCACGAGGCAGCTCTGCGTTCAACCCTCGTGACCTGGACGCAGACCCGCCCCGGCGGACAGAAGGAGCATGTGCATGATTCGTACGAGGACGCTGGGTGCGCTGATGGCGCTGGGCGCGGTCGCGCTGCTGACCGTGTCGCTGGTCACGGGCGGGCCGACCGCCAACGCGCAGACGGCCACGCCGACCGCCACGGCCACCGCGACCGCCACGCCCGGCGCGGGCGGGTTCGTGTCCACACCCGCGTTCTCAGCGGGCGGGGTCGCGCAGGTCGTCTACAACGGCGGCACCGTCGCGCAGTTGGAGACGGCAATGGTCGCGGCGGGGGCGAACGGCGCGTGGGCGCAGACCTCCAGCGGGGCCTTCCAGCTCTACATCGTGAACGGCGGCTTCGTGAACGACTCGTTCCGGAACGCGTTCCCGAACGGCTTCTCGGGCGTCACCGCGCTGACGCTGGTGCGTCCCGCCAGCAACTAGCGGCTCACCGACCGGCTACGAGGACAGCCCCGGCGCGTCGAGCACACCGCTCGGCACCGGGGCTGCTTCACACCCGCCCCCGGATCACCGCGCGCACGGCCTCCTCGTAGCTGACCGGGCGGCGGCCGAGCGGGAAGCGGCGCGAGGGGTCTGTGCAGACCTGGCGCGCGCGCAGCGTCTCCAGCAGCAGGCGCGTCTCGCGGCGGGGGAGCCGCACCAGGCTCCACGCCAGCTGCTCCTCGAACGGCTCGCCCCAGCCGGGCAGCGGCACGAAGACACGATGCTTCCCGGCGGCGCGCGCCCAGCCCTTCACCGCGTCCGCGCACGTCATGCGCTCCGGCCCGGTGATGTCGTACGACCGCTCCATCATCCCGGGATCGTCGATGGTCTGGACGAGCGCCTCGATCACGTCGGCCAGCGCGACCGGCTCGATCTCGGTGCGACGCCAGCGGAACAGCGGGACGACGGGCGAGCGGTTCACCGTGCGGCGGATCAGCTCGAACACCGTGCCGCCCGCGCCCACGATCAGCGGCGCGCGCAGCACCGCCCACGCCAGCCTCGACTGGCGCACCGCCAGCTCCGTCGCCCACCGCGCGACCAGATGCTGCGCGGGCGCATCCTCCGACGCGCCGACGTGGCCCAGGTAGATGACGCGCTGCACCCCGGCGGCGCGCGCCGCGATCAGCGCGTTCTGCACGGCCATCAGGTCGTTCGCCACCACATCGCCGCTGCGGTCCAGCGTGTGCACGAGGTAGACGAGCGTCTTCACCCCGCGCATCGCGCCGTCCAGCCCGCGCCCGTCGACCAGGTCGCCCGTCACCGCCTCGACGCCCTGCGCGCGCAGCCGCACGGCATCGAACTCCCGGCGGACGAGGGCACGGACGCCGCGCCGCGCGCCGTCCGCACCTC
>JAQCJS010000170.1 GCA_027592975.1 Chloroflexota bacterium | reverse complement strand
GATCCAGAACTTCTTCTCGACCTCCGCCTGCTTGTCCTCGAAGAACATACAGGGGCAGAGCGGCCGGCCGACTTCCTCGATGTTCTTGGCGAGGCCGATCACCAGGAAGTCGGTGATCTCGCGCTGGGGGTGGAGGTAGGAGCCGGACTTCGTCGCGAAGTTCTCGACGAACTTCTCCATCTTCGCCAGGTTCTCTGGCGAGACGCTCGCGCGATCCTCGTCGGTGGGGCCACCCATGCTCACGTCGGGGTACTCCTGCTGCCTGACCAGTCTCCGCCCGGCCGCGCCGCGAGGCAACCCCGGGCGAGTCCGGCGCTAGAGCCGCCGGATCACCATCAGGGCTACCACCAGCGAGAACGCGCTGGGGATCCCGGCGATCAGGGTGGGAATGATCGTCACCTCGATCCCCGGCCGGGCGAGGGTGGAGATGCTCAGTGCGCCGCTGGGATGGATCGTGCAGAGCAGCGCCGGGCACGCCGTACTCGTACGGGCCTTCCTGGATGACGGGCTGCTCGTCGAAGTTGTGCTCCGGCGGCGGGCTGCTGATCTGCCACTCCAGCGTGCTGGCGCCCCACGGGTTCGCCGCCGCCTGCTTCCCGCGGACCCACGAAAGGATCATGTTCACGGTGAAGAAGATGAACGAGATGCCCAGGACGAAGCCCGACATGGAGATCCAGTAGTTGGCGTCCGCGTACTCCGCGGGGTAGTCCGCGATCCGGCGGTTCATGCCCTTCACGCCCACCTGGAACATGGGGATGAACACCAACTGGAAGCCAATGAACATGGTTCCGTCAGAACTCAGGGTCCGGTCGGCGTGTAGCCTCGTCCATCTGAGATGAGGAGCACCCCGATGACCTGCCCGCACTGCCAATCGACGGCAATACGTCGGCGGAAACAGCGGACGGCCCTCGGCTACCGCCGATTCTCATGCGCCAGCTGCCAGCGACGCTTCAACGAACGGACCGGCACGCCGTTCAACGAGCTGCAGTTCCCGACGGACATCGTGCTGCTCGCCGTGCTCTGGCGTCTGCGCTACAAGCTTGGGCTGCGGGATGTATCGGAACTCCTGCTGCAGCGCGGCTACACCATCAGCTACGACACGATCCGCGCCTGGGAGTTCCGCTTCGCGCCGCTGATCAGCGCCGCTCTTCGTACGCGGCGTTACGGACGCGCCGGCCGGTCTTGGTACCTGGACGAGACGTACGTGAAGGTTTCCGGCCGCTGGTGCTACCTGTACCGGGCGATCGATCGTGATGGGTCGCTGATCGACTCGATGCTCAGCCAGCACCGCGACCGGTCCGCGGCTCGCCGCTTTCTCCGAGGCCTGCTGGAGGTATCAGGGCGGCGTCCGTTACGCGTGACGACCGATCACCATGGCTCGTACCCGAAGGCCATCCGGTTGGTCCTCGGTCGGAAGGCGATCCATCGCCGCGATCGGTATTTGAACAACCGGACCGAACAGTCGCATCGGCCGTTGAAACAGCGGTACTACCCGATGCTGGGGTTCGGGAATTTCGAATCAGCGTCCCGGTTCTGTACAGCGTTCGACGAGGTCCACAACTACTTCAGAATCGACAAGACCAAGGCATCCTTGGCAGCGCAGCGGGAGGAGTTCATCTCTCGGTGGCGGGAGTTGATCGAGGACGTGAGCGCGGCGTAACGGACGAGAGGCACTGAGGGTGAATCGGTCGTCGATGAGCCCTGAGTTCTGACGGAACCGCCGCTGACGCTGGAGCTTCACGAATCCTGGGCGGCTGTCCACGAGATCGGCCCCGGTCGCACGACCGGGATGGACGCGGCTGCCCCGCAAGCGGAGTACGCTTTCCGCTCACCCGGGACGAACGACGGACGCGACGACGTGGCTGTGCCGCTGGCTGCCATTGGAGAGGTGCTGTCCGGGCGTCGCCGCGTCTTCTTCGGGTGGTGGCTGCTAGCCACCTCCGTGGCGGCGATGGCGCTGGGCTCCGGGACGTCCTTCTGGGCGTTCGGGTTCTACGTGCAGCCGCTGGAGCGCGAGTTCGGCTGGACTCGCGCCGAGGTGTCGCTGGGGTTCTCCGCGGCGCTGCTGGTCAGCGGGCTCTCCGGTCCGCTTATCGGCCGGTTCATCGACACGCGCGGGCCGCGCACGGCGATCCTGGTGGGAGCGGTGCTCACCGCGCTCTCGTTCGTGCTGCTGTCCACCACCAACGCGCTCTGGCAGTGGTACGTCTTCTCCGCGCTGAACGCCGTCGCGCGACAGCTGATGTTCTTCATCCCGTTCATGGCGCTGATCTCGCGCTGGTTCGACCGGCGTCGAGGCATCGCGGTGAGCATCCTGGGGACGGGGTTCTCGCTCGGCGGGTTCCTGGTGGTGCCGGTCGTGCAGCTCGCGATGGATCTGCTGGGGTGGCGCGCGACGCTGATCGCCTCCGGCGTCGCGATCGCCGTGGTGTTCCTCCCGATTGGCCTCTTCATCGTGCGCAACAGTCCCGCGGACATGGGGCTGTCACCGGACGGCGCGCGGAACGCCGACGGGACATCCTCCACCCCCCGCGCGATCGAGGGGGTGACGCTGCGCGAGGCGCTGCGGACGCCGTTGTTCTGGGCGCTTTCGTTCGGCTTCATGCTGTTCTTCTACGGGATGTTCGGGTGGATGGTGCACCAGGTTCCGTTCTACGAATCGGTCGGGCTCTCGCGGCGCACGGCGGCGATGATCGTATCGGCGACGGCGGCGCTGAGCATCGTGACGCGGCTGCTGGTGGGGATGATCGCGGATCGCATCTCGCGGTTCGAGTACGTGGTGGCGGGGCTTGCCGCCACGCTGCTCCTGGGTATGGTCACGCTCTCGGTGAGCACCAGTCCCCCGGCGATCGCGCTCTTCCTGGTGCTCTGGGTGATCGGCACGGCGGGCGGGCCGATGATCGAGTCGCTGCTGCTCACGCGCGCGTTCGGCGTGAAGTACTTCGCGACGATCCTCGGGATGGTGGTGGTGGTCGAGACGGTGGGGCAGATCCTCAGTCCCATGATCGCGGGCGCGATCTATGACGCGACCGGCGCGTACGACCTGGCGTTGCTGATGTTCATCGGCACCTTCGCGACGGCGGCGACGGTGTTCCTGGCGGCCTCGCGGCTGCGGCGTCCATATGTGCCGTCCGCCGACCCGCCTGCCCGAGGCCACTGAGCGCGATCGACTCGGCACGATCGAGCATGGCCGCGCTGCTCGGTGGAGCCGACTCCCTGCCCGCTGCCTGCCCGCTGCCTGCCCGCTGCTTGCCCGCTACTTGATCGCGTAGGCGTTCGCGGGCGAGCCGACCCCGCCGGGGAGGTGCAGCGGCGCGGCGGTGAGCATGAACTCGTACACACCGTCCGCGGCGCAGTCCGCGGCAAGGCCCTCCAGCTCCCAGAACTCACCGAGGGGCATGCCGAGCAGCGCGATGAGGCGGCGGTGCTGGAAGCCCACCTCACGCTCCACGCGCAGCGCCTCCACGGAGGGGTTGTCGGCGCACACCGCGGCGATCTGGTGGTCCCAGAGCCACGCTGCCGTCTCGCGGTGCGCGTCCAGCCCCGCGCTCTCGATGCCGCCCTCGTTCGGGTGCAGCGTGGCGTGGAGCGCGTCGCGGGCGGGCTGGTCGAGCTGCTGCCACCACGCGAGGAAGCCGGTGCGGAGCAGGATGATGTCGCCGGGCTGGAACGCCACGCCCTGCGCCGCCGCGATCTCCTCGAGCATCGGCCCGTCCACGGCGAAGCGCGTGCGCGGGACGAGCGGCGTGCCGAGTCGTTCCAGGTGACGTGGCAGGTCGATCAGGATGCCGCGCCCGACGATGCCGTGCTTCGCGACGTGCTCGATGCCCAGCAGCCCGCGCGCATCCACGTCCTCGTCCTGCAGCCCGCCGTAGTAGCCGAACTCGCGGTAGCGGATGTGCTTCAGCCCGTCCCACTGGCTGGAGAACTGCAGGTAGAACCCGTCCAGCGAGTCGTCTCGACCATGCCGGGTGATGTACTGGTGGTGGGTGAAGCGCTTGCGGCCGTTGTCGTCCATCAGACTGGGGTAGGGCTGGTCCAGCGGGAGGTTGAGGTTGATCACGCGCCCCTGCCGCACCAGCCG
>JAQCJS010000169.1 GCA_027592975.1 Chloroflexota bacterium | reverse complement strand
CCCCAGGAAGCGGTAGTACAGCACCATGAACAGCATCACGAGCAGGAGCCCGATCTCGCCCGCGAGGATCGAGCGCTGAACGGACGCCGCGCCCAGCGTCGGCGAGACGTTCTGCTCCTGCAGCACCGAGAGCTCCAGCGGCAACGCGCCCGCGTTCAGCTGCACCACCAGCTCCTGCGCGCGATCCAGCGAGATGCCGGTGATCTGACCCACGTCCGAGATCACGCCTTGCACCACAGGCGAGGACAGTTCCTCGCTGTCCAGGAAGATCGCGACACGCTGGCCCAGGAGCCGCGTGGTGATCTGGCGGAACAGCTCGCCGCCGTCCCCCTGGAACTCGAAGCCGACGAGCGGCAGCCCCGCGGCATCGAAGCCGACGTAGGAGTTGGGCTTCAGGTAGCGGCCGGTCAGCGGGGTGCGGGCGCCCGCCAGGTCAGCGGTGGCCTGCATCCACTGCCCGCCCTCGTCGCACTTGCCCACGGCCTCCGCCTCCGCGGCGCTGGGCGCGAGTTCGCAGAACCGCAACTGCGCGGTGCGGCCCAGGAGCGAGCGCGCTCGCTCCGGCGTCAGGCCCGGCAGCTGGACAGAGATGTTGGTTTCGCCCTGCTGGGTGATCTCCGCCTCGGACAGACCGGAGGCGTCCACGCGGCGGCGCAGCACGCGGATCGTGCCTTCCAGCGCGTCCTCCACGTCACCCTCGAAGCTCTCGGGCACGTTCGCCTGGAGGAGGATGCGCGTGCCCCCTTGCAGGTCCAGTCCCAGGCGCATCTCGGTGCGCTCGAAGCCCCCGATCGTGATGCCCCGTCCACCCGGCAGCGCGCTGCCCCCCGGCAGCACGCGGCCCGGCTCCGCCGGCCACACGACGTACAGCGCCGCCGCCGCCAGCAGGAAGATCGCCAGCAGGGGCAGGAATCGAGCGCGCTTGCTCATCAGGACCGCGCCACGACGGGTGACTGCGTGATGGTCACGAGGTTCGCCGGTTCGTCTTCATCGTCGTCGTCCCAGTCATCGTCGTCGTCCTCATCCCAGTCGTCATCGTCCAGGTCGTCGTCGTCCCAGTCCTCGTCCTCGTCGTCCTCATCCGCGGCCGGCTCCTCGTCTGCGAGGCGGTGCCGGGCGATCAGGGTGATCGCGGCGGCCGTGCTCCATGAGAGCACGGCCGGGTCTTCGGTGCTGATCGGGGCGAGCAGGATGTCCATCGGTCGATCCTCGAAGATGTCGGTGTGGGTTACGGCTGGTTGTCGGTCAGAAGTCGCGAGCACATCGTCTCCGAATCTAGCGCGGTCAGGCCTCGGTGTCGTCAGGGTGCGACCGGCGGACGATGCTGGCAACCGCAATCGTGGTGCCCCGCACGATCATCCCGGGGCCCAGCTCGAAGACGATCTCCATGGGCCGGTCCTCGAAGGTGTTGATGTCAGTCACGACCGCGTAGAAGCCTCCCGTGGTCAGCACCTCGTCCCCCACGCGCAGCGCAGAGATGTCCCGCCGCTGCTGCTTCTGCTGGTTGATCACCGGACGCAGCAGGATGAAGTAGAACGCGGCCATCACCGCGATCAGGATGACGATGTCCAGCAACTACTCGTCCTCGTCCCGCGCGCGCGCCCCCGCGGGCTCCAGCTTCACCAGGTCGGTCTTGGCATCCAGCCGGTCCACGTACAGGATGCCGTTCACGTGGTCGGTCTCGTGCTCCAGCGCCTGCGCCAGCAGATCCCCCTCGGACTTCACGCGGATCTCGCGGCCGTCTTCATCCAGCGCTTTCACGGTGACGGACACGGAGCGGGTGAGCGAGCCGCGGTAGCCCGGCACGGACAGGCAGCCCTCGTCCAGGCGGCGCTCGCCGCTGCGCTTGATGACCACGGGGTTGATCAGCGCGAACGGCTCTTCGTCCGGCATGCCGATCACCACCACCCGCAGCCCCACGCCGATCTGCGGCGCGGCGATGCCCACGCCCTGCGCCTGGTACATGGACTCCGTCATGTCCGCGATCAACCGGCGGATCGAGTCATCGACCCGCGACACCTTCTTCGCCGGACGCCGCAACACCGGGTCGCCGAGGTACCGAATGGGACGGACAGTCATGGGCCTGCTTCCCGCCAGATCACGTCGGCCGATTGTACCGTCCACCCTCCGCAACGTCCCGGCGGCCCCGAACGTTCCGGCCGGTGGGGGATCTAGCTCACCACGAGTGGATCGACATCAATCGCCCAGCCGAGGGGCAGTTCCAGGTCCCGCAGGAGCGCGGTGGGGTCTTCGCCCCGCACGATGATCGCCCAGCGGTGCCGGCCCCGGATGCGGGCGACCTGCGGCGGCGTGGGCCCCAGCACGTCCACCCCCGGACGCCCCGCCGCCAGCGTCCGCAGTTCCTGCGCCAGGCGCTGCGCCTCGTCCCCCGCGAACTGGCGGTTCTCGTGGCTGAACAGCAGCCGCACCAGCCGCCGGAACGGCGGGTAGCCGAGCGCGGCACGGCGCGACAGCTCCTCCTCGAAGAAGCGGTCGATGTCCCCGGCGGCGGCGGCGAGGATCGCCGGCTCCTCCGGTTGCAGCGTCTGGATCACCACCCGGCCCGGACGCTCCGCCCGCCCGGCGCGCCCGGAGACCTGAACCAGCAGCTGGAAGGTGCGCTCGCTGGCCCGGAAGTCCGCGTCGTGCAGCGAGTAGTCCGCCAGCACCACGCCGACGAACGTGACCAGCGGCAGATCGAGGCCCTTCGCCACCATTTGCGTGCCCACCAGCACGTCCGCCTCGTGCCGCTGGAACTGCTGCAGGATCGCGGTGTGCTGCTCCGCGGAGCGCGCCGTGTCGCGATCCCAGCGCACCACGCGCGCCGTGGGATAGTGCCGGCGCACCTCCGTCTCCACGCGCTGCGTGCCGGCGCGCACCGGGCGCAGCGGCTGGTCGCACGCGGGCTCCAGGCAGCGTGCCGGGGCCTTCCGCGACTTCCCGCACTGGTGGCACACCAGGCGCACCTCGTCATGCAGCGCCATGGAGACATCGCACGAGGAGCACGTGGGGGAGTGCCCGCGGGAGCAGAGCAGGTAGCCCGCCAGCCCGCGGCGGTTCAGGAACAGGATCGCCTGCTCGTCACGGTCGAGCGACTCGCCGAGCGCCTCGATCAGCCGAGGCGAGAACAACTCGTGCAATCCCCGCATGTCGACGATCTGCACCTCCGGCATCTCGTCCGTGGGGAACTGCTGCCGCACCCCGTCCGGCTGGATCGCCGCACGGATGCGTCGAGGCAAATCGACACGCCGGAACGTCCCGTTGGCGGCCGCGAACCAGCGTTCCGCGTCCGGTGTCGCGGTGCCGTAGACCAGCACCGCGCCCGTGAGGCGCGCCAGCTCCGCCGCCACCGTCCGAGCGTCGTACCGCGGCTGCGGGTCGTGCTGCTTGTAGGTCCACTCGTGCGCCTCGTCGATGACGATCAGGCCGAGGTCGGGCTGCGGAGCGAAGATCGCCGACCGCGATCCAATGACCACGTCGTACTCGCCGCGCGCGATGCGATGCCACTCGTCATAGGCCTCGCCCAGGCTGAGGCCGGAGTGCAGCACGCCGACCCGTCCCGGGAACCGCTCGGCGAATCGACGCACCGTCTGCGGGGTCAGCGCGATCTCCGGGACGAGCACGATCCCCCGCCGGCCCTGCGCCACGGCGTGCCGGAGGCTGTCGAGGTACACCTCGGTCTTGCCGCTGCCGGTAACGCCGTGGAGGAGCACACCCTGCCCGTCCGCATGGTCGATGGCGTCCTTGATCGCCCGCGCCGCCTCGCGCTGCTCCGCGATCAGCTCGACCGGCGGGCGCAGCACCAGGTCCGTCATGTGCCGCAGCGGATCGCGCCGGTCCAGCACCTCCACCAGCCGCGAGGTGACCAGGCCCGCCAGCGCCGCGCGGACGTCGCCGGGCATCTCCGCGGGCAGCCCGCGCACCGGCAGCAGCGGCTCCTCGCCTTGTTCGTGGAGGCCGGCGAGGCGTTCGAGGATCGCTGCGGCGGCCTGCTCCGCCTGACCGCGCGAGAGGTGCCGCATCAGCCGGGCGACCGTGGCCTCGTCCGGCACCAGCCGCACCTCGTCCCGGCGCTCCCCGCTCCGCTCCA
>JAQCJS010000168.1 GCA_027592975.1 Chloroflexota bacterium | reverse complement strand
TGCGCATCGATCACGTCTTCGTGCGCGGCGTGGCGGTGTGCGGCGAGCTGGTCTTCGACCTCACCGGCTCGGATCATCGAGGCGTCGCGGTGGGTGTGCGGCTGGGCTAGCGGGTCACGGGGCGAGCTTCACCCACGCATCGATCACCGCGCGTGCGACCGGGCCGGCCTGCGTCGACCCCGCGCCGCCACGCTCCTTCACCACCACCACGGCGATCGAGGGGGCATCCGCGGGCGCGAAGGCGATGAATAGCGCATCGGACGACTCGTCGGGCGCGACCTCCGCGGAGCCGGTCTTCGCCGCGACGCCCACGCCGGGGATCGCGGCGGTGGACGCCCAGCCGTCCGTGGTGCCGCGCACCATCATCTCCGTCACCAGCCTCGCGGTTTCGGCGGACATCGCCGTGCGCCAGGGTGCGGGCTGATCGTCCAGCAGCAGCCGAGGCTGCGGCACCACGCCGCCGTTGGCGATCGCGGCCGTGGCGAGCACGAGCGTCAGCGGGCTGATCTGCAGCTGCCCCTGCCCGTAGGCCGTCGCCGCCAGACCGCCGTTCGAGGACAGGAAGCCACCGTCCGTGCTCAGACGGCCCGCGACCGTCTCCAACGTGAAGGAGGGCGCCTCGGTCAGACCGAGCGCCTCGGCCGTGGCGCGGAGGCGGGCCGCGCCCACCTGCACGCCGAGCTGCGCGAAGACCGTGTTGCAGGAGTAGGCGTAGGCGTCCGCCACGGTGCGCGTCTGCTTGCCGGGCGGTTCGTTCTGGCTCGTCACCCGCGTGCCGTCGATGATCACCTCGGGCGGGCAGGTGGCGGGGTCGTCCGGCTTCACGAGTCCCGCTTCGACGGCCGCGACCAGCGTGATCGTCTTGAACGTGGAGCCGGGCGTGTAGAGGCCCTGCGTCACGCGGTTGAGCAGCGGGCTGCCCGCGTCCGTGCGTAGGCGGTTCCACTCTTCCTCGACGAAGTTTGGGTTGAACGTCGGCGTGCTGACCAGCGCGAGGACCTGACCGGTGCGCGGATCGAGCGCGACCAGCGCGCCGCTGGAGCTGCCCATCGCCTGCGCGGCGACGCGCTGCAGCCGGTCGTCCAGCGTCAGGCGGACATCGGACCCGGCGCGCGGCTCGTGCAGCAGATCGAGCAGCGTTTCCGCGGGGGTGGGGTCGCTGCGGCCCATCAGGCGGTCGGCCACCGCCTCCTCCGCGCCGGCCGCGCCGAAGCGAGGCGAGTTGAACCCCAGCGCGTGCACGGCGCTCGGGCTGCTGTAGCGCCGCTCCGGCCCGGTGGGACCGAGTACCGTGTCCGCGAGCACGGTTCCGTTGCGGTCCAGCAGGCGGCCGCGCTCCACACGCGCGGTCTCGAGGTTGAGTCGCTCGCCGCCCACACGAGGGTCGGCGGCCAGATCCGCCCGCAGCACCTGCCAGTAGCCGAGGCCCAGCGCGATGGTGACGAACCCCGCGAGCAGGGCGTAGGCGACGTGCTGCGTGCGCCGCACTACCGCGCCGGCGTCCGGCGTGAACCGCGCGGACGGTGCCTCGCCCGTGCGCGACAGCACGGCGAGGATCACCCACGTCATCAGCATGGAACTGCCGCCGTAGCTCACGAAGGGGCTGGTCACGCCGGTCAGCGGTAGCATCCGGAGCACGCCCGCCGAGACGACGATGATCTGCACGCCGATGCTCAGGGCAAGGCCCCCGCCCAGCAGTTGCTCGAAGCGGGAGTCGGAGAACTGCGCGCGTGTGAGGCCGCGGGCGACGAGCAGTCCGTACAGCAGCACGACCGCGAGCGAGCCGACGAGTCCCCACTCCTCGCCGATCACCGCCAGCGGGTAGTCCGTGTGTGCGGCCGGGATGACGCCGGGGAAGCCGTAGCCCGGCCCGGTGCCCGCCACTCCGCCGAAGACGAGGCCGCCGATCGCCTGCAGCGACTGGTAGCCCACGCCGCGCGGGTCGCTCCACGGGTCGACCCACGCCAGGATCCTCGTGTGGATGTGCGCGGAGACGGCGTACGCGACCGGCGCGAGCACGAGGAAGCCAAGGAACGCGGCGACGATCGCATCGCGCCGGCCGGTGGCGATGTAGAGCATGCCGAGGAAGCCGGCGACGAACAGGATCGCGGGGCCGAAGTCGCGCTGGGCGGCGACGGCCAGCAGGCTCACGCCCACCATCGACAGCAGCGGGAGCCAGTAGGCGCGCGGCGGGACGGGGAAGCGCCCGGCGTGGCGCCTTGCCGCGGTCAGCAGATGGCCGCGCTCCGTGAGGTAGGTCGCGATGAAGCCGATCAGCACGATCCGTAGCACCTCGCCCGGCTGGATCGAGATCGGGCCGACGCGCAGCCAGATGCGGGTGCCGCTGCCGTTCACGTCCGTGGCCAGGAACAGCGTGGAGAGCACCATCGCGATCGCGAGGCCGAGCCAGAGCGTCCGGAAGCGACGCAGCCACGACAGCAGCGGAGGGAACCCGGCGACCGCGATGAACAGCGCCCAGCCGAGCGTGATCCACAGCGCCTGCACGCTCACCAGTTGCGGCTGGACGCGCGCGATCACCACCAGCCCCAGCGCGCACAGCACCCACACCGGCGACAGCAGCAGGGGATCCCACGTCCGCCCCAGCACGCGGAGGAGCAGGGGCGTGAGCAGCGGCAGCACGGCGAGCAGGACGAGGGTGCGCTGCAGATCCGCCGGCGGGACGACGCGCGTCGCGAGGATCACCGACAGCGGCGCGGCGACCAGCAGCACCGGCGGCAGCACCAGCAGCAGCACCGTGTGGATCAGCGGCCGGCTCGCGCCTCCCGCTCGGCCTCCTGCTGGATCTCGCGGCGCGCTGCGCGGCAGCGGCGCGGCGGTCATCGCGAGCCGTTGCGGACGAGGCGCGCGACCACCGGCCCGAAGCGCACCTCCATCGAGGGGTCAAGGCGCGCGCGGCCGGAGACGCGGTGCCGCCCCACGTAGGTGCCGTTCGTGGAGCCCAGATCCTCCACCCACCATGCGCCGTCCTCCGGCACCAGCCGCGCGTGGCGCGCAGAGACGTGGCGCTCCGGTAGGACGATCGTGTTGCCGGAGCCGCGACCGATGAGCACAGGTTCGCCGTCCAGAGCGTATGAGCGCCCCGTCAGCGCATCTGCCAGCGCGGACTCCTCCCCGTCATACGCGACCACCTCCAGGCGGTCGCCGGCGCGGCGCGGCACGACCTCGACCGGCGGCTCGAAGGCGTCGCGCGCTCGGGCCGGCTCGCGCCCGGGGTCATGGGAGGCAGTCCGCGTGACCGTCGCGGTCTGCGTGATGAACGGCATCGTGCGTGCGCGTACCTCGGCGCGTAGGGCGCGCACCGCGGTGAGGAGGAAGAGGTACAGCGCGATCGCCACGCCCACGCGGAGCGCCAGGAGCACCAGCGGCCAGTTGTCGTCCAGCATCCAGCCCGTGTCCGTCTCCCGGGATCAGCGCCGCCCGGGACGGCTATGATCACACGGAGAGTGTCGCACAGGCCGTGACGCCGGCCGCAACGAGCCCGGCGTCACGTCGCGACGAAGGGACGACCGCGTGACCGCTGAAGGCGATCTCATCGGCGGGCGCTACCGCGTGGAGCGACAGGATCGCGTCCTGGGCGGGCTGCGTCGTCTGGTCGCCGGCGACACCCGCCTCCCGCGCACCGTGCTGGTCTGGGTGAGCGAGGCGAGCGGCGTCGAGGAAGATGCGCTGCTGGAGATCGCCCGTGCGGCCGGGCAGTCGCCGGCCTCCGCGTTCCTGCAGGTGCTGGATGTCGCGTACGACGACGAGGGCGTCGCCGTGGTGCTGGAGTCCCCGGGTGCCTCGCTGGCGCGCGCGCGCGGGCCGGTGCCGGTGGATGCCCACGGTGCGGCCGCGCTGATCGATGCGATGGATCGGGCCGAGGCGGACGGCCTGCGGCTCGCCCGCGCCGCCTCGGCCGATCTGTTCGTGGTCGAGGGCGAGGTGCTTGCCGACCCGATCGCGCTGTTCCTCCCACGCCTCCGTGGCGAGATCTCCGCGACCGCCGAGGATCTCGTCACGCTGCTGGTCGAGCACGCGACCAACGGCAGGGCGCTGGCCCGCGCGCTGCACAGCGGCGCAGGTGTGTCACCAGCG
>JAQCJS010000167.1 GCA_027592975.1 Chloroflexota bacterium | reverse complement strand
GACGGGCGCGCGAGCATGGTGATCCTGGACGATTCCGGCGGGGCGGGCATCACCTGGCCGTGGGCGTGGTACCTGCGTCACCAGGGCATCGGCTACCTCTCCGCGGAGCAGATCCAGACGAGCGGCGTCGATCCTCGCGCGATTGTGATACGGACGCGCGGGGAGCGTGCCGCGCCGCAAGCGCTCGTGGAGCGCTCCAACGACGTGGTCGTCTATCGTCATCGGTGGTGGTTCCCCGAAGAGGGGTACCGTTCAATGACGTGGGAACGGCTGCGCGGCGGCGTGCTGGACGTCTCGCTCGTGCGGGAGTGGGCGGCGTTCGCATGGGATCGCGGCGACCGTGACCGCATCGCCTCGCTCGACGGCGAGGTCTACTTCCCGCGCTAACGCCCGGGTGACGATGCGGCCATCGATCGCACAGACTGGCCGGGCATCCGGAGACTGCGGCAGGGAGCACTGATGCGGCATCTCCGGATCTGGATCGGCACGGCGATCAGCCTGGTCTTTCTGGTCTTCCTCTTCCGCAGCGTGGATCCCGCCGATCTGCTGCGCGAGGTCGCGCGGATGGACGGGCGCTGGCTGGGGCTGGCGCTGATCGTCTTCGCGCTCTCGATCGCGGTGCGGGTCGCGCGCTGGCGGACGATCCTGGCGCAGGCGTTCCCGCCGATCCCGTTCGCGGACGCCGGTGAGTTGCTGGTGATCGGCGCGGCGGCGAACAACATCCTCCCGGCCCGAACCGGCGAGGTGGTGCGGGCAGTGCTGCTCCAGCGCCGGCATGGCGGATCGACCGTGACCGCGCTCGGCACGATCGTGGTCGAGCGGGTCTTCGACGGGCTGGTGCTCGCGTTGATGCTTTCGGCGACGCTGGCCTATCTGGGAAGCAACGCGGTGCTGCAGAACGTCGCGCTGCTGGCAGGCGTCGCGTTCGGCGGTGTCGCCCTCGCGCTGGTCGCCCTCGCCCTCACCCCGCGCTTCGTGCGCTCGATGATCGATGCGGTGCTATCCATCCTCCCCACGAGGATCGGCGCACCGCTTCGCGCGCTGACCACGCGCCTGCTGGACGGACTCACGCTCCTCGGGGGGCCGCGCACGTGGGGCCTAGTCGCGTTGCTGTCGGTCGCCACGTGGGTGCTGGATGCCGCGGCGTACTGGCTGGTGGGCATCGCCTTCGGGCTGCAGTTGCCGCTGCTGGTCTACCTCGCGGTGTGCGGCGCGGCGAACCTCACCGTCGCCGTCCCCAGCACGTCCGGGAGCATCGGCCCGTACGAATTCCTCGCACGCGAGGTGGTGGTCTACTTCGGCGCGTCGATCGCGGCGGGCACGGCGTACGCGATCGTGGTGCACGCCTTCGTGCTGGTCCCGGTCACGCTGGCCGGCGTGCTGCTGCTCTGGCGGCGTGACCTGGGGCTGGGCGACCTGGCGCGCGCCGGAGAGGCGACGATGCCCGAGCCGGCGCGGATGAACGCGGGAGGGAGCACGCGATGAACGTCATCGTGATCGGTGCTGGGGTGGCCGGACTGGCCGCCGCCTATGACCTCGCGAAGCGCGGCCACCACGTGGACGTGTACGAGGCGAGCGATCGCGCGGGCGGCCAGGTGCGCACGTTCGAGGTGGGCGGCGGGCGCGTGGAGATCTTCTACCACCACCTGTTCCGCTCCGACACGACGATCGTGGATCTGATCGATGAGCTGGGCCTGGGGGACGACCTCCTGTGGATCGACTCCAACGTCGGACTGCACGCACGCGGGCGGAACTACCCGTTCGTCGGGCCGCTGGATCTGCTGCGCTTCGACCGTGTCTCACTGCTCACGCGCATTCGCCTCGGCCTCGGCGCGCTCTACCTGCGCCGCTACCAGCACTGGCGCAACTTCGAGGGGAAGCGCGCCGCGGAATGGATCCGGCGTTGGGTGGGGCGCGAGGGCTACGACGCCGTGTGGGGGCCGCTGCTCCGCGCGAAGTTCCGCGCGCACGCGGAGGACGTCTCGCTGGTCTGGTTCTGGGGGAAGTTGCACCTGCGCTTCGCCTCCCGGCAGGGCGGAGGGGTGCTCGGCGGGCTCTTGGCGAAGGAGCAGCTCGGCTACCTGCGCGGCTCCTTCGGACGCCTGATCGACGCGCTGGTGGGCGCGATCGGCGCGCGCGGCGGCACGATCCACCTTCAAGCCCCCGTGGAACGCGTGCTGATCGAGGAGGGCCGCGTCCAGGGCATCCGCCTGCGCGACGGCGCCGAGGTGCGCGCGGACGCGGTGCTGGCGACCGTGCCCTCGGAGTGGTTCACCAGGATGGTGCCGGACCTGGATCAGCGGGACGCGCGGTACGCGGAGATGCTGCGCTCCGTGAGGTACCAGTGGGCCACCGTCCTCGCGATCACCCTGGAACGACCGTTGTCGCCGATCTACTGGCTGACGATGACAGAGGACGACTGCCCGTTCGTAGTGGCGGTGGAGCAGACCAACTTCATGCCGCCGTCCGAGTACGGTGGAGAGCACCTGCTCTACCTCTCCAACTACGTCGATCCCGGCGACCCCACCACGGGGCAGACCGCGGACGAGGTCTTCGAGCGCTACGCGCCGTACCTGCAGCGGATCAACCCGGCATTCGACCGATCCTGGGTACGCGAGAAGTGGCTGTTCACCGACCGCGCCGGCCAGCCGGTGGTGCACGCGCGGTACCACGAGACGATCCCGCCGCACCGCACGCCGGTGGCCGGGCTCTACCTGGCGAACACCACGCAGATCTACCCGGAGGATCGGGGCCAGAACTACTCGATCCGGATGGGGCAGCGGGTCGCACGGCTCCTGGAGGCGGACGCCGCTACGCAGCCGATCGCGGCAGCGGAAGCAGGCCGGATGCCCTGGACGCGCGGCTGACCCGGCGGCGGGTCATGCATTCACCAATCCTCTACCTGCGTTAACCCAGTTTGGATCTGAGGAGATCCGATCCCGTACCGGTGGCTCGTGCGCGCGGCGCGTAACGTCAAGAGCCATGACCAGTGCTCGTATCATGCGCACAATCGAAACCGTTCTCGACCAGGCCGAGGCGGCCGTGGCGCGCGAGGACTGGGATGCGGTCGCGGCCGCCGGACGCCGCGTGATCGCCATCGACCCCGCGAACGAGGATGCGACGGCGTTCCTGCGACTGGCGCGAGCGGATCTCGATCCCGCCGAGGCGACGCCGAACGAGGAGTCGATCGCGACGGTGGTCAGCGCGCCGCTGCTCGCGGCGATCGAAGAGGAAGTGCGCGTCCCCGCCCTGGTCGGGGTCGCCGGGCCTGGCCACCCCGTCGCGGATCCCGGCCTCTTCGTCGTGTCCCCCCAGGATCGCACACCCGAACGCATCCTGAATCCGATCCTCACATACGGCGCGGATGCACCAGCCCGCGCCATGATCATGCCCGTCCGGCGCAGCAGCGCGTTCTGGCACCGCCGCTTCATCGTGGTTCGATCGCGCCGTCCCCGGCGGCGCGCCGCACTCCTCTGGCGAGGTCCGCTGGTCCTCACGGCGTGCGTCGCCGTCACTGCGGTCGCGTTCGTTGCCATGGGCGATCCGCGAGGATCGTCGATCCCGTCGTTCTCCGGACGACCGGCGGAATCCGCCCCAGCGGGCGAGGTGCTCTCGCGACCGGTGGTCGAGGTGCCCGATGCACTGCCCTTCGGCACGCCCGTGACCACGCCAACGGCAACCGCCACGCCAAACTCCACGCCCACCGGTTCACCGGCGCCCTCGGCCCCGGCGAGCGCGGCCGCGCCGGTCGTGGTCGTGCCACCGCCTGTCCCCGCGTCGCGGCAGTACGCGGGGACGTTCAGCGGCTCGCTGGGCCGCATCACGGCGTTGAACCGGTGCGAGTGGGCGGCCACGTTCCAGGCGCAGGTGAACGCCAGCGTGACACGCGTGACCGACGGCACCATGACCGGCACGGCGGCCTCGCTGGTGCGGATCACCTACGCCGTGACGGAGACGCCGCCGGACGCGACGTGCCACGCGAGCGAGGTCTCCGCCGAAGCGTCCGGTTCGATCACCGGGGACGACGCGCAGGTCACCGGCACCCTCCAGGGACTCAACGAGCTGGCGATCTCCTTCCAGGGCGCCCCCGCCGGTGATGCGCTGGCCGGCAAC
>JAQCJS010000166.1 GCA_027592975.1 Chloroflexota bacterium | reverse complement strand
CGTAGACCACGGAGTCCGCTCGCCGCAGAATTGAGGACGCGGCCCGGGTCCTCCCGGGCGCCAGCGCCAGCGCGCGTCGTCGCGGATTGCGAGGTCCCGTGCAGTCGAGCGGCGATACCCTTCGCGGGGCGCAACCCGGCAACCTCCGCATCCGCCGAGGCCGCAGGACGAGCCAGGAGATCACGGTCCGCCGGGTCGCGATCCAGCGGCCCCGCCGTCCCGGCGTCCTCTACCTGATCGGCGGCTTCCTCGCGCTGATCCTCGTGGGCACCGCGTTCCTGATGCTGCCAATCGCCAGCGAGAGCCGCCAGGCCGCGCCGTTCATGCGCGCCCTGTTCACCGCGACCTCTGCCGTCTGCGTCACCGGGCTGGTGCTGGTCGACACGCGCGAGACGTGGTCCACCTTCGGCGAGGTGGTGATCATGCTGCTCTTCCAGCTCGGCGGCCTGGGCTTCATGACCAGCGCGACGCTGCTGCTGATCGCCTTCGGGCGGCGCGTCTCCATGAGCCAGCGCATCACCACCAGCGAGACGACCGGCCAGCTGGGCGTGGTTCCGCTGCCCGTCCTGATCCGGCGGATCGTCCTCGTCACGCTGGCGATCGAGGCGGTCGGCTTCGCCTTCCTCCTCCCATCCATCGCCGTGCATGACGGCGCGCTGGGGCGCGAGCAGATCTGGCGCGCCCTCTTCACCGCCGTCTCCGCGTTCAACAACGCCGGCTTCGATATCGAGGGTGGAGGGCGCAGCCTGTCTGCCTACGGGCAGAACCCGGGTGTGCTGGGCGTGGTCGCCGGGCTCACGTTCCTCGGGGGCATCGGCTACGCGGTGTGGTGGGATGTCTGGCGTCACCGCCAGTGGGCGGCGCTCCAGCTCAACACGAAGATCGTGATCAGCACGTCCGTCGTGCTGATCCCGCTGGGCGCGATCGTGATGCTCGGCAGCGAGGCGTTCACTCCCGGCATGCTCTACCACATGCCGCTGACGGAGTCCGTGCCCGTCACGGTGTTCGAGTCCATCTATGCCCGCACCTCGGGGTTCACGGCGTTCGACCTGTCGCGCGCGCATGATGAGACGGTGCTGGTGATCATCGCGCTGATGTTCATCGGCGGGGCGTCCGGCTCCACCGCCGGCGGTGTGAAGGTGAACACGTTCACTGTGCTCTTCTTCACCATCATCTCCTCCACCCGCGGGAACGAGCACGCGACGGCGTTCAATCGCGAAATCCCGTGGCGGCAGGTGAACCGCGCGCTCTCCGTAGCGCTGCTCTCCGTCGCGATGGTCGCCACGATCAGCTTCTTCCTGGCGATCATGACGGAGGCTCCGTTCATCGTCGTGATGTTCGAGGTGGTCTCCGCCTTCGCGACCTGCGGCCTCTCGATGGGCTTCACTGGCACGCTGGACGAACTGCCACAGGGGCTGCTGGTCTTCACCATGTTCATCGGGCGCCTGGGCCCGCTGACCTTCGCGCTGGCGCTGGCGCAGCGGTTCGAACGCTCCCAACGCCTCCGGTACCCGGAAAGTGACGTCAACATTGGATAACCTCGGTTCGAGGGGGCACGGATGAAGCAGCAGGTGGCGGTGATCGGCCTCGGCCGGTTCGGCTCGGCCGTAGCGACGGAGCTGGTCAAGCTGGGGCACGACGTGCTGGGCGTGGACCGCGACATGAGCGCCGTCCAGCGCCTCTCCTCGGAGCTGTCCCACGTGGTGCAGGCAGACGCCATCGATGAGGAGACGCTCGCGCGGCTCGGCGTCGGCGAGTTTGATGCGGCGATCGTGGGCATCACCGAGAGCCTGGAGACCAGCATCCTCACCACGCTGATCCTGAAGCGCCTGGGCGTGCCCCGGGTCGTGGTGAAGGCACGGAACGAGACGCACGGCGACATCCTGTCGCGCGTCGGCGCGGACCGCATCGTCTACCCGGAGCGCGACACGGGGACGCGGCTGGCGCACTCCTGGACGTCCATGGCGATCACGGACTCGCTGGACTTGGTGGAGGGCTACGCCGTGAGCAAGGTCGCCGTCCCGGCGCTGCTCATTGGCAGGACGATCGGCGACGCCATGGCGACCGGTGACTTCCAGCTGGCGCTGCTGCTGCTCGCGCGTGGCCCGCGCGTCACGGTCTACCCGAACAGCGACACGCAGCTGCGCTCGGGGGATGTGCTGGTGATCGGCGGCGAACTGTCGGAGATGGACCGTTTCTTCGCCTCGCTCTCCCGCGAGTAGCACAGGCGCGGGGCAGCGCTCCGGCCCTCGAACCATACATAAGGGGGGCGCATCCGAGCGGATCGCTCGCCGCCTACGCCAAGTGCGATTACGATGCCGTGAAGCCCGGCCCGGACGCATGTTCGGACCGCGCTGACCTGTGCGGGGGCACAGCGAGCCGCAGGTCGCCGGGGGGCGTCCACGGCGATGCAGGAAGGACATTTTGTGGAGGGGATCTACCTCGGCGTAGCTGCAGGAGCGGTTGCCCTGCTCTTCGCCCTGTTCACCGCTCGTTCCGTGATCGCAGAGGATCCGGGCGACGCGAAGATGCAGGCGATTGCCAAGTCAATCCAGGATGGCGCCAGTGCGTTCCTCCGCCAGGAGTACACCTTCATCGGTGCGTTCGTGGTCGTCGTCACGGTGGTGCTCACCGTGTTCGTGGACATGGACGTGCTCGGCAAGTTCGGCGACCCGAACGGCCAGATGACCGGTCTGCCGCGGACGGCCATTTCCTACGTGCTCGGCGCGCTGGCCTCGGCCACCGCCGGCCTCATCGGCATGTACATCGCGGTGCGGGCCAACGTCCGTACCGCCGCCAAGGCTCGCACCGGCCTGAACGCCGCGCTCCGCGTCGCGTTCTCCTCCGGCACGGTCATGGGCATGTCGGTCGTCGGCCTGTCGCTGTTGTTCATCTCCGTGATCTACCTTGTGTTCCAGGACGTGCAGCCGCTGACCGGCTTCGCGTTCGGCGCCTCCTCCATCGCGCTCTTCGCGCGCGTGGGCGGCGGCATCTACACGAAGGCCGCTGACGTCGGCGCCGACATCGTCGGCAAGGTCGAGGCGGGCATCCCGGAGGACGACCCCCGCAACCCTGCGACCATCGCCGACAACGTCGGTGACAACGTGGGTGACGTCGCCGGCATGGGCGCCGACCTGTTCGAGTCCTACTCCGGCTCGATCATCGCCGCCATGTCGCTCGCCGTGATCGCCGTCATCGGCACCGGCGAGGGCGTCTACGAGCACGGCATCTTCGAGGCGTCCGGCACGGAGTTCTGGTACTCCCCGGCCTTCACGCTGCCGATCACCATCGCCGGCATCGGCATCTTCGCCTCGCTCATCGGCTCCTTCCTCGTCCGCACGAAGGAAGGCGCATCGATGGGGCAGCTCCTCTGGGCGCTGCGCACGGGCGTCTTTGCCGCGGCAGCCATCGCCCTCGCGGGCACGGCGGTCGCCATCGGCATGATGGACCTGGACATGAAGCTGCTCTACGCCGTCATCGTCGGCCTCGTCGCGGGACAGGTCATCGGCACGGCGACGGAGTACTACACGGCGTACGAGTACAAGCCGACGCAGGCGCTGGCCGAGAAGGCCCAGACCGGCGCGGGCACGCTCATCATCGGCGGTCTCGGCCTCGGCATGATGTCGACGGCGATCCCGCTGCTCGCGATCGCTGCGGCGATCTACATCACCTACGCGCTCGGCGGCCTCTACGGCATCGCGATCGCGGCGGTCGGCATGCTCTCCACGCTCGGCATCACCCTCGCCACGGACGCCTACGGGCCCGTGGCGGACAACGCCGGCGGTATCGCGGAGCAGGCGCACCTCCCCCCGGAAGTGCGTGAGCGCACGGACGCCCTGGACTCGCTGGGTAACACCACCGCGGCCACGGGTAAGGGCTTCGCCATCGGCTCCGCGGTCCTGACGTCGCTGGCCCTGATGGTGACGTACGCGCAGGCCACGGGCATCACCACCTTCAACCTCCTGGAGGTGCCGGTCCTCATCGGCCTGCTCCTTGGATCGCTGATGCCGTTCATCTTCGCCGCCCTCACCATGGAGGCGGTCGGACGCGCGGCGATGGCGATGGTGAACGAGGTGCGCCGCCAGTTCCGCGAGAAACCAGGCATCATGGACGGCACGGAGCAG
>JAQCJS010000165.1 GCA_027592975.1 Chloroflexota bacterium | reverse complement strand
ATGAGCTCCTTCAGAGAGATCGGCGCGGCGATGCGGAGCAGCTGCCCGAAAGCGAGCGAGCAGAACCAGATCACCAGCGCCAGCACGAGCTGCGTGGTCAGCAACGACCGGATCGAGGTGCTCGGCGCGGCCGCCTCGCTCAAGGAGGCCGCGCCCGTCCCGGCGGATGCCTCCACCGGCGCCGGGCCCACGCGGTCACGCGGGACGGCGAAGGTCGCGTAGACGCCGGCGATGAACGGCAGCGCCGCCCCCGCGATGATCGCGCCTCGATACCCAACGACCACGGCCAGGATGCCGCCGATCGCGGGGCCGGCCATGTTGCCGATGTACTGCGCGCCGGTCGCGACGCTCAACGCGCTGTTCAGCCGCCGATCGGGCACGGAGACGCTGATCAGCGCCGTGGCGGCCGGATTGAACCCGGAGAACAGGCCCTGCGCCCCCAGCGCAACGGCGATGTGCCACGGCTCCGAGGCGAACGCGGCCACCGACATGGTGAGCGAGGCGGAGTAGAGCGCCCGGAGGAACATCGCACGGCGGCCGTAGCGATCAGACAGCACGCCCCAGATCGGCCCGACGACGAGCCGGGCAATGCCCTGCGCCCCTGCGGCGACACCCACCCAGAACAGCGCGGCGGCATCCGACTCCGCGCCCAGCTCCTTCATGTAGAGCGGGATGAACGGGATCCAGAAGCTCATCGAGAGACTGGCGAGCCCGGAGCCGACGGCGATCGCGAACACCGCGCGCGAGGCGCGTGCGTCCTCCGCGCTGCCGGATCCCTGCGTGGTGATGGTCGCGCTCCCACCCGGCCGCCGATGCGCCAGCCCAGGGGTCGAGGTTACTCCGCACGACCGTGAGCGCTACCGCCCGGCCAGCTCCCCCACCGGCCGGACACGCTTCGAGAACACCTCTCGCACGCGGTCCGCGGTCTTCAGGTCGAACAGCTCGCCCCGCAGCAGCCGCGCCCCCGCCCAGGTCCGCGAGTAGTACATGAGGTGCTTCTTCATCTGCAGCACCGCCTCATGCGGCTCGAAGTACGACTCCATCAGGTCCAGATGACGGGAGACCACGTCCGTCTCGTAGTCGAAGCGTCCCGCGTCATCGAGCGCCTCGTACGCCGTGTCGAAGACCCACGGCCGGCCGAGCGCGGCGCGCCCGATCATCACGGAGACGCAGCCGGTCTGTTCCGTCATCTGACGCGCGTCATCCAGCGACTTCACATCACCGTTGCCGGTCACGGGGATGTCGACGGCCGCGACGACGTCGGCGATCACGTCCCACGGCGCGCGGCCGGTGTACTGCTGCGACCGTGTGCGAGGATGCACGGTGATCGCGTCCACGCCCACGTCCTGCGCCATCCGCGCGACCTCCACCGCGTTCTGGTGCTCCTCGCTCCAGCCGCCGCGGATCTTGATCGTGAGCGGGGTGTCGGGAATGGCGCGGCGGATCGCGGTGAGCAGGCGCGCGGTGGCGGGCACGTCGCGCATCAACGCCGCCCCCTTGCCGCGCTTCACGATCTTCTGCACCGGGCAGCCCATGTTGATGTCCACCACGTCCGCGCCGGCCTCCACCAGCCGCAGCGCGGACGGGACCATCGTCTCCTCCGTGCAGCCGAGGAGCTGCATCGCGACGACCCCCAGGTCGCCGGGCTGCGCGTTGCGCAGGGCGCGCGCGTTGTCGCGCACCAGCGCGTCCGCATCGATCTCCTCGTTCGTGGTGAAGCCGCTGCCACACTGGAGCGCGATCTGCCGGAAAGGCACGTTGGTATAGCTGGCCATGGGGGCCAGCCGGACAGGCGACGCCGCCAGCCAGTCACGGATCGATGCGCGGGCCATGCCACGAGGATCGCAGGAGTGCGGCGACTGCCGCAACGTCCCCGCCTCGATTCCGCAGGGCGGAGGCGATCCGGTGGCTTGCCCGGGCGCGTACTCTACCGCCACGGGTGCCGGAGGGGCGTCCACACAGGAGGCGCACGATGGTCGAGATCGAAGTCATCACGCAGGGGTTCGGCGTCGGCACGAACGAGGGGATGATCTCCTACTGCGGGATCACGCTCATCCGGGGCGAGCACAACACGCTGGTCGACATCGGCTATCCGGCGCGGCGCGCGATCCTGCTCCAGCGGCTGGGGGAGAAGGGCCTGCAGGCCACCGACATCGACCGCATCGTCATCACCCACGCGCACTGGGACCACTCGCTCAACCTGCTGATGTTCCCCAACGCCGAGGTGATCGTCAGCCAGGACGAGTACGACTACATCCAGCACCCGCACGCGCTGGACCAGGCCACGCCGCTGTACCTGCCGGACATCCTGAACCGCGCGAAGAGCGTGTTGACCGTGAGGGACGGCGAGGAGCTGGAGCCGGGCGTCCGCACCCTGCTCGTGCCCGGCCACAGCCCGGGAAGCCTCGCGATCCTCGCGGAGACGGCGGACGGGGTGGTGGGCATGACCGGCGACGCGCTGCCCAGCCGCAAGGCGGCGACCGCGAACCCGCCCTCGGCGGGCCTGATCTTCTACGACGAAGAGGCGGCCGAGGTCAGCGCGCGCAAGATCCTCGACTCCTGCGACATCGTCTACCCCGGCCACGACCGCGCCTTCGCGATCGCGGGCGGCGCGTTCAAGTACATCCACCCGCAGTCCGTGATCATCACCAACGTCCCGCGCGACGAGGACGGCACGACGCTCCACTACTCCGTGGACGAGTCCAGCCGCCCGTTCGAGGTGACCGTGTTCCCCTCGGGCAAGCCGAAGGCGAAGAAGTAGCGGCCGCGCGGGCATCGATCTCGCCGCCGAGGAGGCCGCACATGTTCACCCGGATCGACCACGTGGGCCTCGTCGCGTACTCGATCGAGGAGGCGAACGCCGTCCTCGGTGACGCGCTGGGACTGACGATCGACGAGCAGCGGTCGCAGTGGCCCACGGGCTCGGAACTCGCCCCGGAGCAGACGTTCAACTTCTTCTTCAAGGTGGGCGAGGGCGAGACGCAGGTGGAGGTGCTCATCCCCGCAAAGGACGCCACCAGCGGCGTCGCACGGTACCTCGCCAGGCGTGGGCCGTCGCTGCACCACATCTGCTACGCCTGTGAGGACGTCCACGCCGAGGCAGAGCGGCTGCGCGCGAACGGCCTGGACGAGATCGCCCTGCCGCGCGCGGCGGACGGTCGCCGCAGGGTGGCAGGCTTGGGGTAGCGGGGCGTCTCCGGCGTGCTGACGGAACTGGTGCCGCTCCGGCGGCGGTAGACCTCGAGGCCGAATCGCGAGACGAGGCCGCGAGACGAGCCCGCGACGGCCCCGCCGCCCGAGGGCGAAGGGCTAGGCCTGTACGCGGCGGCGCAGCACGAAGTTCGTGTGCGGCGTCTTCTTCGCCTGGTACTCCTCCGGCCGGCTCCGCTGCGCCTCCACGATCTCGAAGCCGCAGGCCTCGAAGATGTCCTGGTAGGTCTGGCGGGGCATCCGGTGCACGCGGAACGGCGACCGTGCGCCGGCGCCGTGGTCGCGGATCATGCCCATGTGCTGCTCGATCTCGCCGGCGTCGTCGAACGTGTAGACGGAGGCGACGAACAGGCCGCCCGGCTTCAGCGAGCGGTGGATGTTGGAGCAGAACCGCAGCAACTCATCGAAGTCGAACTGCATCAGCAGCTCGTGGCCGATCACCGCATCGAACTCCTGGTTTCGCAGGTCGTCGCCCAGACCGTAGGTCACGCGGAAGTCGATCGGCGCCAGGTCGCTGGTCGCGGCGCGGGCCTCGGCCAGGATGCGCTCGGAGACATCGTTCGCGACCAGCGTGCCCACCAGCGGCCGGATGTGGCGCGTCACGCGGCCACCGCCGCAGCCCAGCTCCAGCGCGTGCGCTGAGCGATCCACGTGCTTGGCGACCAGGCTCATGAACGTGTCCAGACCGCCCCACGTGGCGCCCATGCCGCCGTTCGGGATGACCTGCCGCACGGTGTCCACGTGGATGAGCCACGACAGGGTGTGGTCGGCGCGCAGGCCGGCGCTCGCGCCGCGCAGCGCGATCTTCGCGGTGTGCACCGCCAGTTGGGGCTGGCGCACGAGCAGGCGCGCCAGACGCATCCAGCCCTTCGTGGAGCCGGCGAGGCGCTGGATGCGCTCACTCTCCCTCCTCCGTCGCGTCGAAGCGCACGGGCCCGG
>JAQCJS010000164.1 GCA_027592975.1 Chloroflexota bacterium | reverse complement strand
AGCGCGGCGAGCACCAGCGCGACGGCGAGCAGGGCGATCCAGCCGAGCGCGACGTTCGCGGCGTGGCGCGCGCTCCAGAGTGCGAGGCGCCCCGTGAAGCCGAATCGCTGCATCGCCTCGCCTCTTCGCTGCCCCCCGGTCATCGTCCTCGACCGCTAGGGTCACCCCCACACATCGCAGGGACAAGGGCGCGCGGCTCTGAGCGGCATCGCGAGGACTACGAGGCGGCCTCGGCGTCCGGATCCAGGTACGGGATCAGCGCCGCCAGCAGGTCCGTCCGGGAGTCCAGCGTCTTGCCGAGGCCGGAGAGGAGGCCCATGACGCGGGCGATCAGGATCACGTCGCCGGGCACATCCACCAGCGGGTTGTTTCGCAGCACGCGACCCAGCCGCTCGTTCACCTCCGCCACCATCTCCTGGTCTGCGTACGGCTTGCCGGAGCGGAGCACGTCGCCGAGGAACGCTTCGCCGAGCGCGTTGTACGTCTCGGAGTCCTCGGTTCGCGTGCGGAAGCCCATCCCGGTCATGGTGTCGGTGATCAGCTCCGGCCGCTGCTGGACGATCGCGCTGGTCAGGACGATGAGTTGCTCGCGGAACTCCGCGGGGATGATCTTCGTCAGCCCGAAGTCGACCAGGGCGATCCTCGCCGGCTGCCCGGGGGCGCCGGGGATCACGAAGAGGTTGCCGGGATGCGGGTCGGCGTGGAACACGCCGTGCCGCAGGATCATCGTGTTGAACAGGTCGATGAGCGTGGCCGCCACCTCCGCGGTGTCCACGCCGGCCGCCTTCAGCGCGTCCACGTCGCTGATCTTGATGCCCTCGATGAAGTCCATCGTCAGCACGCGGCGCGAGGAACGCTCCCAGTAGATCTTCGGCACTAGCACGTCGTTGCGGCTGGCGAGCAGGCGCGCGACCTGCTCCGCGGCTTGGCCCTCGTGGAAGAAGTCCACCTCCTCGGGGGCGTTGCGGCGCATCTCCTGCGCGATCGGGCGGAAGTCGATCACCGTCTCCAGGCGCGCCCAGATCTTCGCGAGGATGTCGATCACGTCGAGATCCCAGCGAACGGCGTCCTCGATGCCCGGGTACTGCACCTTCACCGCGACGGCCGTGCCGTCGTGCATGCGGGCTCGGTAGACCTGCGCGAGCGAGGCGGCGGCGATCGGCTGCGGGTCGAACTCCGCGTACGCCTGCGCCATGGGCATGCCCAGTTCGCGCTCGATGATCGGGCGCATCTCCGCCCACGGGCGAGGTGGCACCTGGTCGTGGACCAGCGAGAGGGTGCGGACGTACTCGTCCATCAGGATATCGGCGCGGCTGCCCAGGAACTGGCAGGTCTTGATGATCAGGCCCTGTTGGCGGATGGCGCGCCGCACCACGGCCAGCGCCGCGCTGCGGTGGTACTCATGGGTCGCCTGGGCCATCGCCTCGTGGCCCCAGATGGCGCGCTTGAGGCGCAGCCAGCGCCACAGCAGCCACAGCCGGATGATCGTGGCGGCGATGGGCACGGTGCGTCCGATGCGCCCGGTCGGGGGGCGTCGGGTCAGGGTGGGGAGCGGGGCCAAGCGGGTCTCCGCGTGGGTCATGAGGCCTCCTGGGACGGAACGCGTCTGGTGGGCATATTGTGCGATCCGTCACATTCCACGATACCATCGATGTGCCGTCCCCCCACCACGGTGGAATCCCGCATATGTCGGGCTCCCGGCGGCTCTCCCGGCGCGGACTGCGAGCGCGCGTGAATGGGCCGGCCGAGGCGAGGCGGATACCCTGAGATGATGAACACTCCGGTCATCTTCAACCCCTTCGTCCCGTCCTACCGGCGGAACCCGTATCTGCAACTGGATCGGCTGCGGACGGCTGACCCGGTGCACCGGAGCGACGCGCTCCAGGCGTGGATCCTGACCCGGTACGAGGATGTCCTGCGTGTGCTTCGCGATCACGAGACATTCTCCAGCGACTCGCGCAACGCCGGTGGCCAGATTGCCGCCGCGATCGCGGAACAGCGCGACAGCTCGCCGCTGGGGGACACGCGCAGCGTGTTGGCCTCGGACCCGCCTGAGCACACTTTCCTCCGCGGCATCGTGAACCGCGCGTTCACGCCCCGGTCGGTGGAGGCGCTGCGCCCGCGGATGGAGGAGATCACCGCCTCGCTGCTGGGGGAGGCGCCTGAGACCGGCGAGTGGGACCTGGTGACGGGGATCGCGCAGCCGCTGCCGGTGATCGTGATCGCGGAGCTGCTGGGTATCCCGCCGGAGGATCGCGCGCAGTTCAAGGCGTGGTCGGATCGCATCGCGCTGACCACGGACATCATGCAGAGCCCCGAGACGATCGAGTCGATCCGCACGGCGACCGCCGAGATCATCGACTACTTCGGCGGGCACATCGAGGATCGGCGCAGGACGCCGCGCGAGGATCTGATCTCTGCGCTCGTCGCCGCGGAGAACGAGGGGCGCCGGCTGACCGGGCAGGAGGTACTCGCGTTCGCGATCCTGCTGCTGGTGGCGGGGAACGAGACCACGACGAACCTGATCGGCGCCGGCATGCGCGCGCTCCTCGCCCACCCTGAGGCGATGGCGGCGCTGCGTGCCGAGCCGGATCGCATCCCGGCGGCGATCGAGGAGATGCTGCGCTACGACAGCCCGGTGCAGGGGATCGTCCGCTTCGCCACGCGCGAGGTGCAGATCGGCGAGCGCACCATCGCGAAAGGCGAGGTGGTGATGGGGATGACCGGCGCCGCCAATCGCGACCCCGCGCAGTTCCCGGATCCGGCCGCGTTCGACCTTGCCCGGACGGACGCGCGGCATCTCGCCTTCGGGCAGGGGATCCACTACTGCGTGGGCGCCCCGCTGGCGCGCGTGGAGGCGGCGATCGCCTTCCGTGCGCTGCTCACGCGGTGGGCCTCGATCGAGGCGGCGGGGGACGCGGAGATCGGCGGGACGTTCCTCATCCGCGGGCCGGTGCGGCTGCCGCTCGCCGTCGCTCGCTGAGCGTCGCCCCGATCGCCAGCGCCAGCGTGATCACCATCGCGAGCCCGGTCGCGCTGCCCGTCGCGCGCGACACGCCGAACGCCTCGATCAACGGGCCGAGGGCGAGGACGCTGAAGGGCTCGAAGCCGCTCATCATGGAGTAGATGCCCATCACGCGGGCGCGGTACTGCTCCGGCGCGTTCAGCTGGACGAGCGCCTGGTTCAGCGTCATGTAGACGGAGTGGACCACGCCCGCGCCCACCAGCAGCGCGAACGCGATCCAGAAGTGCGTGGACTGCGTGAACATGGTGACCAACGCCATGTACATCGCGCTGGTCCACAGCATGGCGCGCATGCCGCCGCGGCCGGCCATCACGTACCACAGCCCGACCATGGAGCCGATGCCGCCCGCCGACAGCAGGATGCCCTGCGCGGAAGCGCCGCCGTCCAGGTTCTCAGAGGCGAACACCGGGATGAAGTTCAGATAGGGATAGACGAGCGCGGAGGTAATCGCGGCCACCATGACGCTGTCCCGCAGCGCCGCGTTCGCTCCGAGGTGACGCGCGCCGCCGATGAGCTCGCTCAGGACGCCGCCGCCTGCGCGCGTACGCCTGGACTCAACCGGGAGCAGCCAGACGAGGACGACGGAGACGGCCAGCAGCACCGCCTGCAGCGCGAATGCGGTGCCGACCCCCGCCGCGGCGATCAGGAGGCCGCCCACGGTGGGGCCGATGATGCGCATGGTGCCGCCGGTCATCGCGTTGAGGGCCAGGCCGTTGCGCAGGTGGTCGCGGCCGACGCTGTCGTAGACCAGCAGTTTACGCGTGGGCTGGTTGAGTGCCTGGCCGATGCCGAAGGTCGCGCCCACGGTGTAGAGCAGCGCCATGCTGGCGTGGTCCGTGAGGACGCCGGCTGCCAGCAGCGCGGCGGCGGCGGCCTGTCCGACGGCGGCCAGCAGCAGCACGCGCCTCGCGCCGAAGCGGTCGGCGACGACGCCCGCGAGGGGCGACAGCACGATCACGAAGATGCTGGTGAGGAAGCCGAGCGCACCCAGCGCGACCGCGGAGCCGGTGATCTCGTACACCACGTACAGCAGGGCCACCCGCTGGATCCACTGGCCCAGCTGCATCGCCATGCCAGCCGCGATCAGCAAGCGGAACGCCGGTGAGCGCAGCGCCGTGAAGCGGCCGTGTGCTTCGGATGGGGGCGCGGGCGGGGGGGA
>JAQCJS010000163.1 GCA_027592975.1 Chloroflexota bacterium | reverse complement strand
CTTCTCGACGAGCAGCTGGGCGGCGAACCCGCCGGCAATCACGAGAGCCGCGAGCGCGACGGTGATCGGGACGGACGCCCCGGAGCCCCAGCCCAGCACCAGCACCAGCACGCTGCCAGCGACTCCCGCGAGCGATGCCCAGTGCCGTCGTGCCTGATAGTTCATCGCGCTATGCCGGCGACTGCTGTTCCAGCACGGCGCGGATCAGATCCTCGACGGCGTCGAGGCCGGAGTTCGCGCGCATGGCCTCCATGACGGCGCGCTCCGCCTCGCGGCGGGTGTACTGCAGCGCGACGAGCGCCTCGATCGCATCCTCGCGCACACCGGAGCGGTCGCCGCTGCCGGCAGCGCGTCCCGCCGAGGCCGGTGCGACGGCATCCAGCGCGAGCTTGCCCGCGAGCTGCGCAACGATGGTCTGCGAGAGGCGTTGGCCGATGCCGGGCAACTGCTGGATCGCCTTCACGTCTTCCGCCTCGATCCAGCCGGCGATCTCGGCGACCGGGAACGTGAGCGCGCGCACGGCTTTCACGGGGCCTACGTCCGGCACCTCGATGAACTTCCGGAAGAAGTCGCGCGCGGGGAGATCCGGGAAGCCGATGATCAACGGCTGCGGGCTGCGCTCGGAGACGTGGTAGTAGGTGAAGATCTGCGTGTCCGGGACGTCCCGCACGGAGTCGATCCACTCCGCCGCGAACGCCGGGATGCGCACCTCGTAGGTGACGCCCTGCACCTCGATCCAGGCGATCGAGGTGGTGTCGTCCCAGTGGGTCACCGTCCCCCGCAGCGCGGCGATCATCTGGGGGTCACCGGCGCGCCATCGCGATCTCCATGCGGGCGTCGGCAATGCGGGCGAGCGCGATCGCGATCGCGTCGGTGACGTCTTCCGGTCCATCCACCGCGGTCTCGCCGATCGCGATCAGCACCATCTGCGCGACCTGCTGCTTCGGCGCGCCACCCCAGCCGGTGACAGACTCCTTCACGGAGGCCGGCGGGAACTCGAACACCGGGAGCCCGGCGATCGAGGCGGCCACCATCACCGCCGCGCGCGCCTCGCCCACCACCATCGCGCTACGGACGTTCTCGTTGACGTACTGCTGTTCGATGGCCACCTCGTGCGGGCGGTACTCCTCGATCAGCGCGCGCGTGGCGTCGAAGATACGCGCCAGGCGATCGGCGCGGGGCATCTTCGTCGTGGACTTCACGGTGCCGTGGGTGACCAGCGCGCCGCCCTGCCCGCGCTCGTCCACGATCGCGTAGCCGGTCACCGCCAGGCCGGGATCGACGCCGAGGACCCGGAGGGGAAGCCCATCCGAGCGGTGCGAGGCGGAGCGTGGTTCGGGCAACTCGCCTCCTCGCGCGGTCCGGGTGCTAGCCCGCGGCCGCCTCCAACACCTCGTCGTCGATCTCCGCGTTGGAGTACACGCGCGACACGTCGTCCAGATCCTCGAGCCAGTCGAAGAGCTTGAGCGCGGTCAGTGCATGCTTCTCGTCCAGGTGCACCTTGTTCTGCGGGACCTTCGCCATCTCCGCGCTCTCGATGACGAACTTCGCCTCTTCGAGCGCCGCGCGGACGGTGTGCAGGTCACCCGGCTCGGTGTAGACCTCCACCATGCCTTCGGACACGTCGACATCGAGCGCACCGGCTTCGATGGCGGCGAGCTGCACCTCGTCGGGGTCAGCCTTCGCGGTATCGACGGCGATCACGCCGCGGTTGTCGAACTGCCACGACACGGCACCGTTGTCGGCCAGCGTGCCGCCGTTGCGGGAGAACGCCATCCGCAGATCCGCGACCGTGCGGTTCTTGTTGTCCGTCACGACCTGCACGATGACTGCCGTGCCGCCGGGGCCGTAGCCCTCGTACTGGACTTCCTGCAACAGGTCGCCGTCGCCGCTGCCGGTGGCGCGTTCGATCGCGCGCTTGACGTTGTCGTTCGGCATGTTCGCCTGCTTCGCCTTCTGGATGGCGAGGCGGAGCGAGGGGTTCATCTCAGGGTTCGGGTCGCCGTTGCGCGCCGCCATCGTGATGTCACGGGCGATCTTCGTGAAGGCCTGCCCCTTCTTCGCGTCGGTGGCGGCCTTCTTGTGCTTGATGGACGACCATTTGGAGTGACCGGACACGGCTGTCTCCCCCTGCAACCTGAACCCTGCGCGTCCGCGCGGCTCTGGAGCGCGCTGGGACGATTGATGCGGCCACCATGCTACCAGCGTTGCGCCGCACCCGGAACGGGGGCGCACGCAGCAGCAGAAACGCGCCCTACGGCTCCAGCAAGATGTTGTCGATCAGCCTGGTCGGGCCGAAGCGCACCGCGAGCGACAGGAGCGCCGGCGCAACCACGGGGCCCGCGAGTTCCTGCAGGCTGCGCTGGTCCGCCAGCGAGACGTAGTCGATGTTCGCCAGCGGTTCTGCCTCGATCTCCTCGCCCACCCGGCGGCGAAGCGCCTCCGCCCCGCGCACCCCGTCCGCCCACAGCGCCTCGGCAGCGCGGAGGCCACGCGAGAGCGAGAGCGCCTGCGTGCGTTCCTCCGGCGAGAGGTAGACGTTGCGCGACGACAGCGCGAGGCCATCCGGCTCGCGAACGATCGGGCAGCCGATCACCTCGATCGGGAAGCGCAGATCCTCGGCCAGCCGGCGCAGCACCATCAACTGCTGCGCGTCCTTCTGGCCGAAGTAGCCGCGGTCGGCCTGCGCCAGCGCGAAGAGCTTCGTCACCACCGTGGCGACACCGTCGAAGTGTCCGGGCCGCGCCGCGCCTTCGAGAATGCGCGAGAGCGGCCCCACGCTGACCGTGGTCTCCGCACCGTCCGGGTACATCTCCTCCACGCTGGGCGCGAAGATGATGTCGACACGCTCCGCCTCGCAGATCGCGAAGTCGCGCGCCTCGTCCCGCGGGTAGCGCGCGAAATCCTCGTTCGGGCCGAACTGCGTCGGGTTCACGAAGATCGTCGTGACCACCGTGGCGCACTCGGCCCGCGCTCGCTGCATCAGCGAGCGATGCCCGTCGTGCAGATAGCCCATCGTCGGGACGAGGCCCACGGGGCCGGGACGCTCGGCGATCGCCGCGGCGCGCAGCGTGCGGTACTCAGCGACGGTGCTGGCGATCTGCATGGGTGGACGTCCAGGCGCGCGGCTACTAGCCGCGCGTCGGCGCGTCCTCCAGATCGCGGAGCACGCGCTCGGCCTGGCTCATGTCCTGCTCGGCGGACGGGGTCATCGCGCGGATCAGCTCCAGCGCGTGCTCGTCCATGTAGAACGACTCCGCGGCCGCCGGGAACGTACCGGCCTCCACCGCCTCGCGGTACGCGGTCATCGCCTCGCGCGTGGTCTGCCCCAGCTCGGCGAATCGGCGCGCGTGCTTCGGTTGGATATCGTCGTACATGCCGAGGATGTCGTGGACGACCTGCACCTGCCCGGAGCAGAACGGTCCCGCGCCAATGCCGATGGTGGGCACGTTCACGCGCTGCGTGATCATGTGCGCCAGCGCCGTGGGCACCAGCTCCAGCACGATCGCGTACGCGCCCGCCTCCGCCAGCGCCTTCGCGTCCTGGATCAGGTGGACGCCCTCGCGCGGGGTCTTGCCCTGCACGCGGAAGCCCCCGAAGGCGTTCACGGACTGCGGGGTCAGGCCAATGTGGCCCATCACCGGGATGCCCGCGCCAACGAGGTGCCGAACCGTCTCCGCCGAGCGCTCGCCGCCCTCCAGCTTCACGGAACCGCAGCCCGTCTCCTGCATGATGCGCGTCGCGTTGCGCAGCGCGTCCTGCCACCCGGTCTGGTAGGACCCGAACGGCATATCCACAACCACGTGCGCGCGCTGCACGCCGCGGACGACAGCCTTGCCGTGGTGGATCATGTCGTCCACGGTCACCGGCAAGGTGGAGTCATAGCCGAGCACGACCATGCCCAGCGAGTCGCCCACGAGCAGGATCGGGATGCCCGCGGCATCCGCCGCCTTCGCGGTCGAGTAGTCGTAGGCGGTCAGCATGGTGATCGGCTTGCCCTGCTCGCGCATGCGCTGCAGGTCGACGATGGTGATCGCTCTGTTCGATGGCTTCACGGACATCGGAGCCTCCGTCTCGGTCACGCAATGGATCCAAGCGGGTCAGTGGCTGGTGCGGTCTGGTGTCGATCGTCCTCAGTCGCTCGCCGCCTGCGCGGCTGATTCGCTGCCCGCACGGGTCAGCGGTCACCCTCAGTATAGAA
>JAQCJS010000162.1 GCA_027592975.1 Chloroflexota bacterium | reverse complement strand
CCGCCGTCGGTGACCGCGCGGGCCAGTTCGTCACCGCCTCCGTGCTCGCCCGCGATCCCGCGCCGGGCCGTCACCTGCTGCTGATCGACCGCGGCACCCGCCACGGGGTGCGCACCGGCCAGCCCGTGCTCGGCGCGGGGGCGACCCTCGTCGGGATCGTGGCGCAGGTGGACGCGGAGCATGCGCGCATCCGGCTGATCACCGACCGCGACTCCGCCGTCTCCACCATGGTGCAGTCGTCCAGGACGCCGGCGGCGCTGGCGGGCACCGGCGACGGGCTGCGGCTGGACTTCGTGCCGCACGGCGCGCCCGTGGCTGCGGGCGACGTGATGCTCACCTCCGCGCTCGGCGGGCTGCTCCCGCCCGGTCTGCTCGCGGGCAAGGTGACCAGTGTCTCCGCGACGCCCCAGGCGCTGCACGAGACGGTCGTCGTCGAGCCGCTCGCCGACCTTGCGCGGCTCGAGGAGGTCCTCGTAATGACGGGCTTCATCCCAGGTGCGGAGCTGCCACTGTCCTCCACGGAGGCGGGCCGGTGATCGCCCTGCCGCTGCTGCTGCTGCTCGCCGTGGGCGCCGCGATCCTGCAGGTGGGGGCGGTTCCCGCGGCCTTCGTCCAGCCGCTGGCCGCCCCCGTCCTGCCCGTCGCCCTCCTCGCCGGCTGGGCCGCAATGCGACGCCCGCGGGAGACGTGGCCGGCGCCGCTGGGAGCCGCCGTGGTGCTCGGTGCGGTGTCCGAGGCCCGCGTGGGCACCTTCCTGCTCGCGCTGCTCCCCGTGCTCCTCGTGGTGACGCTGGTGCGGCTGAGAGAGCGCCGGGGCGAGGGTACCGCGTTCCGCCGCCTCGCCCTCGCCGCCGTGGCGGGTGGCGGCGGCACCCTCGGTTATGTCCTGTTCCTTTCGGTCGTCTCCGGCACCGCCGGAGACCTCGTGCATGCGCTGCCCGCGCTGGTCATGGGGATGGCGTGGACCGGCGTCCTCGCCAGCGTGCTCGCGGCGGCGCTGTGGCGCGTGCGCACTGACAGCGGCGGACTGTTCGCATGACCGGCGAGACGGCTGCCTCCCCCCTTCGGCTGCGCGTGCTGCTCGCCGGCGTGCTGCTGCTCAGCGCGGTGCTCGTGGCACAGGTGCTGCGCCTGCAGGTCTTCGACCCCGCCATCCCCGCCGCGGCGGGTACCGGCATCCCGCGCGTCCTCCCGGTGGAGGCGCCGCGCGGCCTGATCACCGACCGCCACGGCACCGTCCTGGCCCGCAACACGCCGAGCTATCGCGTGGCGCTCATCCCCGGCGACATCCCCTCGGAGGCGACTGCGCGCCGCGCCGCGCTGCTGCGCGTCGCGCAGTCGCTCCGCATCGCCTACAGCGACCTGGAGCAGGCGGCGACCTCCGGGCTGGCACTCGTCGACCCCTTCGCGCCGGTGACGCTGCGCAGGGGGATGACGGGCGACGAGGCGATCATGGTGCGTGCCGCGCTGGCCGGCGTGCCCGGCGTCCGCGTGGAGGTCGCACCGACGCGCAAGTACGAGTCGACCGGGGCGCTCGCGCACGTCCTCGGCTACGTGGGCACGCTGCCGGCTGAGCGCGCGGAATTGCTGCTGGCGGAGGGCTACCTGCTCGACTCCCGCATCGGGCTCGCCGGCGTGGAGACGCAGTACGAGCGCGCGCTGCGCGGCGTCCCCGGTCGCCGCCTCGTCCTCAGCGACCCGCAGGGCCGCGAGCTGCGCCAGCTGGGCGAGGAGCCACCCACGGCAGGCGGCAACGTGGTGCTCTCGATCGATCTACGCCTGCAGCGCGCGACCGAGGCCGCCGTCGCGCGCGGGATCAAGAACGGCCTGTCGATCCTGCGCCCCACCAACCAGCCCCGACCGCCCGTGCTCCCAGCCGGTGCCGCCGTCGTCCTCGACGTCCGCAACGGCGAGGTGCTGGCGATGGTCTCGCAGCCCTCGTACGACGCGAACGTGTTTGAGCGCGGCAGTGACGAGGCGGTATCGCGCCTGTTCACGGATCCCGCCCGGCCGATGGTGGACCGCGCGTACATGGAGGTGCATGCGCCCGGCTCGGTCTTCAAGCCGCTGGTCGCCCTCGCCGCTCTCGAGGAGGGCATCGTCACGCCGCAGACGAACATCTTCAGCGGCGGCGCGCTGACGGTGCGCAGCCAGTACGACCCGAACGTGGTGTACGTCTTCGGCGACTGGGCGGTGCACGGGAACACGGACATGAGACGTGCGCTCTCGCGCTCCTCGGACGTCTACTTCTACCAGGTCACGGGCGGGCTCTGGGAGAACGGCCGCGAGACGTTCAAGGGACTGGGCGCCGACCGGCTTGCCGCGTGGTCACGCCTCGCCGGGTTCGGTCGCCCGACGGGGCTCGACCTCCCGGGCGAGGCGGCGGGGCTGGTGCCCGACAGCGAGTGGAAGCGCCGCGCCGTGGGCGAGGACTGGCTGCTGGGCGACAGTTACACGCTCGGCATCGGGCAGGGCTACCTCACGGCCTCCTTGCTCCAGATGGCCACGATGACCGCCGCCGTCGCCCATCGTGGCGAGATCCCCGTCCCGCGCATCGTCCGCGGCATCGAGCGCGGCGGCGTCTTCACGCCCACCCCGGCGCGCGTAGGCGGGCGGCTGCCCGTGAGCGCGGAGCACCTGGAGATCGTGCGAGACGGCATGCTCGCCTCCACGATCGAAGCGGACGGCACGTCAGGCACCGGCGTGCCGCGCGGTGTGACGATCGGCGGCAAGACCGGCACCGCAGAGTTCGGCCAGCCCTACCCGGACGGGCAGTTCGACACCCACGGCTGGTACATCGCCTTCGCCCCCTACGACGAGCCGCAGATCGCCGTCGCCGTCTACCTGGAGTACGGCGTGGGTCAGATGAACGCCGGGCCGGTCGCGAAGGAGATCCTGGAGGCGTACTTCCACGTGCCAGACCCGAAGGTGGCGCGATGAACCTCGCCCGCACCCGGCCGTCAGTCGTGCCGGATGCCATGCTGCTGCTCGCGGCCTGCCTCCTGGCCTCAGGCGGCCTCCTGATCGCGCGCGCGCTGGCGATGGAGGAGGATCGGGCGATCAGTCCGGAGTTCATCCGACAGGCCATCTACATCGGCCTGGGCCTGCTCGCCATGGGCGTCGCCTCGCGGACGGACTACCGCCTGCTGCGCACGCTGGCGCCGCAGCTCTTCATCGTGGGTACGCTCGCCCTCGTGCTGGTCCTGGCGGTCGGCTCGGACGAGTACGGCTCGCGGCGCTGGATCAGCATCGGCGGCGGGATCACCGTGCAGCCCTCGGAGTTCGCGAAGGTGATCGTGGCGATCGCTGGCGCTGCGTTCGCCGCGGAGCGCGCGCCGACCGGCCGAGGTGCGACCCTCCTGCTCGCCATCTTCGCGTTCATGGTCGGGCTGATCATCATCGAGCCGGACCTGGGCACGTCGATCGTGTTCGGGCTGGCGTGGTTCGCAGTCGCCGTCGCATGGGGCGTGGCATGGCGGTACCTCGGCGGCCTGGTGCTGCTCGGCGTCTCCATGTTCCCCCTCGCCCTCGCCCTCGCCATCCCGGACTACCAGCGCGAGCGCCTTGCCGTGTTCCTCGACCCCGCGCGCGATCCGCTGGGTAGTGGCTTCACGCTGCGACAGGTGGAGGTCGCGTTCAGCGCGGGCGGCGTGACCGGTCGCGGGTTCAACGGGGCGTCGTCCACGCTCGCCGGCGTCGCGCCGCGATCCTCGGACTTCGCGTTCGCGCAGCTCGGGGAGTTCGGTGGCGTGGCGACCACAATCGCGGTGATCGCGCTGTTCGCGGTCGTCGCGTGGCGAGGCTACCGCGCGGCCGCCCACGCGCCGGACGAGTTCGGCCGGCTGCTGGCCGTCGGCCTGACGACGGTGATCGTGCTGCAGGCGGCGATCCACATCGCCGTGAACATGCGGCTGTTCCCCGCGACCGGCATCCCGCTGCCGTTCGTCTCCACCGGCGGCTCCGCGCTGCTCGCGGTGTTCACCGCGATCGGCATCCTCCAGTCGATCGCCGCGCACCGCGCGCCGCACCGCGGCGGCCCGGCACGCGACTGGACCGGGTGACCGCGCGCTAACCCTCGCCGTTGATCCAGCTGTCCACCATCCGCCGAGCGACCGCGTCCGGGCGCGGCAGCTGCACCGATCCGTCCGCCGGCAGGTGCCGCAGATCGTCCCGCGTGAACCAGCGCGCGTCGGCGATCTCGTCCTCGTCCAGGCGTATCTCGAAGGTGG
>JAQCJS010000161.1 GCA_027592975.1 Chloroflexota bacterium | reverse complement strand
CAAGCCGCGAGTCCCAACCGCTTCCGCGGCATCCGCCACTCCGTGGCGCGCGATCCGCACTCGGAGATCGACAACGCCGTCGAGCCCCACTACATCGGCGACCTCCGATCCGAGGCGTTCCGCGCGGGCGCGCGCGTGCTCGCCCGCCGCGGGCTCACCTTCGACGCCTGGCTGTTCCACCACCAGATGGACGACCTGGTGGATTTCGCGCGCGCCGTGCCCGATCTGCCGATCGTCCTCGACCACGTCGGTGGCCCGTTGCGCGTTGGCCCCTACGCCGACCGGCTGGCCGAGGTGGAGGCGAGCTGGCGCGCGAGCATCGCCGCGCTCGCCCGGTGTCCGAACGTGGTTGTGAAGCTCGGCGGCTTCGGGATGCCGCGGTATGGCTTCGGCTTCGAACTGCGGGAGGTGCCGGTCGGCTCCGAGGAGCTGGCGGAGACGGTGGCCCCGTGGCTGTCGTACTGCATTGAGCAGTTCGGCCCGGAGCGCTGCATGTTCGAGAGCAACTTCCCGGTCGATAGGGTGTCGTTCTCCTACGGGGTGATGTGGAACGCGTTCAAGCGCTTCTCCTCGTCCTACACCTCCGCGGAGCGGGCGGCGATGTTCCACGACACGGCGGCGCGCTTCTACCGGCTGGACGTCTAACGCGCCGCGCGGCGGTACGATCGAGGCCCGCGGGCGTGCCGCGGCCCCACCACCCACCCAGCGAGCGAGCGAGAGGACGCGCCATGCGCCCCGCCCCCGGCCATTCCGCATCCGGCCCCCACGTGTTCTCCTCCAACCCGCTGAACCGTGTGGGCGACCACCGTGGCGACGAGGCCTGGATCCGCGCGCGTGTGGACGACACGCGGGGCCGCTATCTCCCCTTCCGCGCGCTCAAGCCCGGCGTCACCGTGACGGAGGGCGTGCGCCTCGGATGGATCGACCGCGGCACCGCCGGGGCGCTCGCGGAGGGGCCGGACGTGGTGCTGCTGGGCCTGCTGGACGACGTGCCGCACTTCGCGTTCCACGCGGATGGCGCGCCGGCGCCCGCGCTCGATGCGCTGGAGTACCGCGACGCGCGCGGGGTGGCGATGGATCTGGAGCAGACCGAGGCGGGGATGCTCGCGCAGGGCCGCTCCATGCTGGAGTGGCACGCCACGAACCGGTACTGCCCGCAGTGCGGCTCCGCGACCACGCCGATCGAAGGCGGCGCGCGTCGCCTCTGCGCCGGGTGCGCCTCCCGCTCCTACCCCCGCGTTTCGCCGTCCATGATCGTGCTCGTGGAGCGCGAGGATCGTTGCCTGCTCGCCCGCCGCAGCACCGGTCCGGGCAGCCGCTTCTCCTGCCTCGCCGGCTACCTCGAGACCGGCGAGTCGATCGAGGACGCAGTCGTGCGCGAGGTTTTCGAGGAGTCGGGCGTGCGGGTGGACGCGGTGCGCTACCACTCCTCGCAGCCGTGGCCGTTCCCCGCGACCTTGATGATCGGCTGCTTCGCGCAGGCCACGTCGTGGGACATCGCCGTGGACGGCACCGAGATCGCCGAGGCCCGCTGGGTCACGCGCGACGAGGCCCGCCGCGCGCTGGAAGGGACGAACCCCGACCTGTCCGTGCCCGACCGCATCGCGATCGCGCACCACCTGATCCGCGCCTGGATCGACGAGGGCGACGCCTAGCGTTTCGCGTGGCCCGTGGCGGCTCGGAGGGCTGAGGGGGGCGGCTCAGTCGACATGCCGCACCCAATGAGACGCGCACCCGCGCTCGCCGACGTCGCCGTCGAGGTGCGTAGTATGTTCCATGGGGAGCGGAGGGTATTCCCGCGCCTTGACCCGCGGAGGAAACGGGGGCGAACGGAAAGCATCCCGGGATTGGACGGGACGGAATGGAGGATAGAACCTGACTCTCCGCGAACGCAGGCTGTCCTCAGCCATCGGTGTGCTGGTGTTTCACGAGCGCCCACGGCTCCGTTCGGGTCTTGCCGAGATGCTGCGGCCCTACCCCGACATCGTGATCGTCGGCGAGGCAGAGACCGTCGAGGCGGTGGTTGACGAGAGCGATCGGCTACAGCCCGACGTGGTTCTCATGGACGTCGAGATGCCGCTGCTCGACGGCGCGGAGTGTATCCGCAGGATCCGCGCTACCAGTACCGACACGCAGGTCGTCCTCCTGTCGATCTATCTCGGCAAGCATCGGATCGTGGAGGCGCTGCGCGCCGGCGCATGTGCCTACGTGAGCAGCGATTGGCGCCCGGACGATCTGGCGGATGCGATTCGCGCGGCGCACATAGGCAACACGCGCATCCCCTCCGAGATCGCCAACCAGCTGTTGCGCACTGACCGACCCTCGAGTGACACCGTGCTCACACCGCGGGAGAGCGAAATCCTGAGACTGCTCACCCTCGGGCAACGCAACAGAGAGATCGCCGCGCAGCTCTGGATCAGTGAGGGCACGGTGAAGTTCCACCTCACGAACCTCTATCAGAAGCTCGACGCTACGACCCGCACGCAGGCCGTTCACGAAGCACGCCGCCGCGGGATGCTCTCCTAGCTCGAAGGAGGTCCGAGCAAGAACCGCAACCCTGACCGGACGGTCAGGGCAACACTGACCGTTCGGCTATTCTGGCAGCCGCGCCCCGCGTCCATTCTGCTGTTCAACAGGAACTGAGTGAAGGGACCGAGATGATGCGCGCCGAACAAGAGATCCGTAGTCTGCTGACCACCTACGAGGGGGCCCTGAACACCTCCGACGCGGAGTTGGCCGCGTCGCTGTACACCGCCGATGGCGTGTTCATGCCGCACCAGTTCCCGTCGAGCGTTGGGCCTCACGTGAGGGATGCGTACCAGCAGATCTTCGAGGCGATCGGGCTGGACATCGCGTTTAGCGTCGACGAGGTAACCGTCGTCGGGGACTTCGCGTACGCGCTCACGCGCTCGCGGGGTTCCCAGACGATCAACGCGACCGGTGAAATCAGCCCGGAGGAGAACCGAGAACTGTTCACCTTCGCGAAGGTGAACAGTTACTGGAAGATTGCCCGTTACATCTTCAACAAGATGAGCTAAGTGCACCACTGCCGTCATTCCACCGGAAGACGCGCACGGAGTGGGCAGTGGAGATGATGGCGACAGGGGAGGGCCGTCCGCCACGCGGCGCATGACAAGGGGCGTAGTCCCACCGGCGTCGCGCCGTGTCTCGCACCCGCCGGGGTGTGGGGGCGCAGCCCCCTCACGTCTCATCTCAGAACCCCTCCCGCGCGCGCCGGGAGGGGCAGGGGTGGGCCGCCCCACGCCCGAGGACCTCGCGGCTAGACCGGCTCCGCCACGAACACGGGAATCTCCCGCTCCGTCTTCGCCTGGTACTCGTCGTACGGCGGGTACGCCTGCGCGGCGATCGCCCACAGCCGCGCGCGCTCGCCAGCGTCGGTCACCTCGCGCACCCGCATCTTCGTCACCGCGGCAAGGTCGCGTATCTCGACGTCCGGGTTCGCGCGGAGGTTGTGCACCCACGCCGGGTGCTCCGGCGCGCCGCCCTTCGACCCGACCAGCACGTAGTTGTCGCCGTCCTTCACGCGCATCAGCGGCGTCTTGCGGACCCCACCCGTCGCCTTGCCCGTGTTCGTGACGATGATTACCGGCAGGCCGGTGTCGCGGAGCGTGTTGCCCTCCGCGCCGTTGGTGCGCTCGTAGAGCTCCACCTGGTCGCGCACCCACTGGGCTGTGCTGGGGATGTACTCGGGCATGTCTGCTCTCCTCGTCCGTTCGTCGTGCTCCCGGGAAGCGCGAGGCGCTACGGGACGGGTGGGCCCCAGCCCATCGCCGCGAGCTTGTTCTGCGACGGCTTGTCGAGCATGGGCACCAGGTTGACCATCAACTGGTGGATGTCCGCGCGCCACATCCCGCGCGGCGTCACCTCCACGTGCGCGTTCTGCAGTCCGCGCGCAGAGGCCGCCGTCACCATCAGCAGGTTGCGGTCGCGCGGGTTCTTCCCGTTCGCCTTGCACCACGCATCGAAGTCCGCGGCGTTGAAGGCGATCACCGCGGTCACGCGGCGCTGCTCGCCGCCACCGGGCTGGCTGTAGGCGTCCTTCTGGACGGCCTGGTCGATCTGTCGCTGTGTCGGGCCTGGCATCGCGTCCCCCTGTCCCTGTGCGAATGGTACCCGGTCGCCCGTGAAGAAGGCGTTCGCCGGTCAGCGCCCGTTCACGCTCCGCTCCCGCCCCCTCGGGAACCTCCGAGGCGCCCCCGGCGTTCGATGTCTGTGGCGGGGCAG
>JAQCJS010000160.1 GCA_027592975.1 Chloroflexota bacterium | reverse complement strand
GCCCATCTCGGCAAGCGGCTTGATCTGCTGCGCCACCGTCTCGGCCGAACCGTAGAGCAGCTTGGTGCGGTCGCCCGTGAACTTCTCGAGGATCGGCGCCATGACTTCCGCCGCCTCCTGGTCCGTGCGCGCCACGAAGACGTTGCGGCGGACCGCCACGGCGGAAGGAACCCGGCCGTGGGCCTGGACGCGCTCGTGGTACTCCGCGGCCTGCGCCGCGATCTGGGCGTTGCCGTACGTCGGGTCACCGAGCCAGCCGTCGCCCAGGCGCGCCGCGCGGTCGATGGACTTCGAGACGCTGGCGCCGATCCAGACCTCCAGCGGCTCCGGGGTGATCGGCGCGATGCGCGCGCCGCTGATCTGGAACCGCCCGTCGCTGGACACGGTCTCGCCGCACAGCAGCCGCCGCACGATATCCAGCGACTCCTCGAACCGCGAGGGGCGGTGCTTCGCGTTCACGCCCATCGCCGGCGACGCGGCATCGTCCAGCCCGATTGCGCACTGCAGGATGAAGCGCCCCGCGTGGATCGAGGCGAGCGTGCCCACCTGCTCCGCGACGAGCACGGGGTTCCACAGCGGTAGCAGGAACAGCACGCCCGCGGGCCGGTCGCCCCACTCCGCCAGCAGGCGCCCCATCATTGGCGTGTTCTGGTAGTACGTCCCCGGCCCAGTGGAGTGGTGGTCGCCGATGAACAGGGAGTCGAGGTCGGCGCCGCGCGCCGCGGCCGCCCGCTCGATCATCCACCGCGCGCCATCGCGCGGGGCGGTCTGCGGCGGGTAGGCGCTGGTGAGCGAGATGCCGACGCGCATGGGGGGCCCTCTCTGCTGCGAAAGGCCAGTCTATCGCCGCCGCCCCTCACGGGCACGGCCCCCGCCGTACACTCGAACCGTCCGCACGCATCGTCCCGAGGAGCCGCCGATGTGCCGATCCATCAAGCGCCTGCGCCCCGCCGCCAACAGCGACGACCCCCAGGCCTCGCCGGAGGAGATCGAGGCCGCCGCGCTCCAGTTCGTCCGCAAGATCAGCGGCTTCCAGCGCCCCTCCCCCGTCAACACGGAGGTCTTCGAGGCGGCCGTGCGCGAGATCGCCCACGTGTCAACGCACCTGCTGGCCGATCTCAAGGTTGGCGTACGAGGTAGGTAACGGGCCGAGGCCGCTCCCCCGCTACAGCCCGATCTCGCGCAGGAACGGATCCATGCTCACCTCGCGGCCCAGGAAGGCGTGGAGGAGATCGGCGCCGTCCGCCGTCCCGCCCGCCTCGAGGATCGTCCGGCGGTAGTGACGTCCGACCCCCTCGTCACCCTCGGGGTCTTCCACGAAGCGGGCAGCCATGTCGTCGCCGTACACCTGCGACCACAGGTAGCCGTAGTAGCCCGCGTCGTAGCCGAACAGGTGACCGAAGCCCGCCTGGAAGTGCGTGCCGTCCGCGAACGGAAACCCGGTGATCGAGTGCAACTCGCGCGCGATCGAATCCGTGTCCTTTGTGCGCCCGGGGCCGTGGTACGCCTTGTCGAGACGCGCGAAGTAGAGCTGCCGGAGGTAGTGGACGCCGCTCCCCACGTTCTTCGCCGCGATCATGCGCTCCAGCAGCGCCGCGGGCAGCGGCTCCCCGGTGGTGACGTGCCGCGTGAAGCCGGCAAGGACGCCCGCGTCCCAGACCCAGTGCTCCAGCATCTGCGAGGGCGCCTCCACGAAGTCGCGCTGCACGCTGGTTCCCGCGAAGCGCGCGTAGGGCGACCGCGTGAGCACCTGGTGCAGGATGTGACCGAACTCGTGGAAGAGCGTGTTCACCTCCGAATGGCGCAACAGGCTGGGCGAGTCCGCGGTGGGCTTCGTGAAGTTCGCGACCATCGCGGACACGCCCGTCTCGTACCCCCCGTCGCGCAGCCGGCGTCCGGGGCGCAGCGTGAACGCCGCGGCGTGGCCGTACTTGTCCGGACGTGGGTGCAGGTCGATGTAGAACGCGCCGAGGTGCGCCCCGGTCTCCCCGTCCGTGACGTTGAACAGACGGACGTCCGGATGCCACGCGCGCGGATCCTCGACCTCCGTGAACCGCACGCCGACGAGCCGCTGGTAGAGGGCGAACATACCCTCCAGCGTCGCGTCCAGCGGGAAGTACTCCGCCACCGCGAACGAGTCGACGGCGTAGCGCTCACCCAGCCCTCGCTGCTGGTAAAAGCGCCAGTCCCAGATCTCCAGCCGCGCGTCCGAGGCGCCCGTGTGGGCGCGCTTCGATGCCGTGAGCTCCGCGATGTCCGCGTCCGCCTTCACGCGCACCCGCGCCTCCAGGTCCACCAGGAAGGCGTGGACACGCTCCGGGACGGCCGCCATCCGCGTCTCGATCGCGTAGTGCGCCCACGAGGGGTCCTCGAGGGTCGCCGCGATCTCGTCGCGCAGCGCGATCGCCTCCTCCAGGATCGGGAGGTTCGCCTCGGCAGCCTTGTTGTGGTTCAGCAGGAACAGGTCGCGACGAAGATCCTCGCGCTCCGCGGCGTCCATGAGCGGGTAGAACTCCGGGTACTCCAGTGAGACGCGGTACCGCACGCTCCCCGCCACCTCGCGCCGCTGAAGGCGCTCGATGTACGAGGGTGGCAGCCCGGCCAGTTCCTCGCGCGTCAGCCAGAGCGCGTCGTCGCATTCGTCGATGTGGCGGCGGAAGTCGACGCTGAGCGCGACCAGCCGCTCCTTCAACTCCTGGACGCGCGTCCGATCCTTCGGGCTGCGTCCGAAGCCGTTGCGGCGGAAATCACGCAACGCGTGATCCAGGAAGCGCGCCTCCACCCGGCCGAGCGTCGCCGCCTCCGGCAGCTGCGAGTAGTCCCGAAGTGCCGCGAACACGTCCCCGCGGAACCCGACCGCCGTGGCGTAGGTGTCCAGGCGCTGCTCTACCTCCCGCGCCTCGTCGCGCAGCGCCTCGTCGGCCGCGACGTTGGAGAGGAAGCCGTAGCACCCCCCCGCGAGCGCGAGCGTCGCGCGCACCTCGTCCAGCGGAAGCACGGTATTCGCGAACGTCCGGTCCGAGGCGGGCACGCGCGCGATCGTGGCCAGCAGAGCCTGCGCGTGCGCGATGGCAGCCTCGCCGCCATGGCGGGCGGTGTCAGGGGTGACGGTGGTGAAGTCGAAGAAGGGTACGTGTGCCATGTCCCCATGATGACTGAGCAGACCGCAGTGTGGTGTGCGCAGCCCACTCACGGTCGCCAGCCGCCGATCAGTCGCGCCGGGCGGCAGCCTCGTCCGGAATGGGGAGCCATGTCTCTGCCCAGTGCGCGAGGGCCTCGATGACCGGCTCCAGCGCACGCCCCTGCTCCGTGAGGCGGTACTCGATGCGGACAGGCGTCTCCGGGTAAACCTCGCGCAGCACGAGCCCCGTGGCTTCCAACTCCCGCAGGCGCTCCGAGAGCAGGCGATCGCTGAGTCCGGGCACGACCCCCGCAAGGTCGGAGAAGCGCGTCACACCCGCGAGCATGGCCCGCAGGATCGCCCCGGTCCAACGCTTGCCGATGAGCTCCACAGCCGTGTGGAAGCGCGGGCAGAACGCCTCCATGACTGCCCGGCACTCGGGCGAGGACGGGTCTCGATGAGGCCCATCGGGTGTGATTCGAGCGTCTGCCATGGGTGAATCATATCACTAGAACTTACGGCTGATAAGTTACTTGACAATCGTAGCCTACCGATAGATAGTTAGTTACATCAGGTAAGTCACGTACGAGACGTAGGAACCACGCTCGTACTCACCGCTTCGGAAGGAGCACGCTCATGGGCCAGTGGAGCCTCGACGGAACGCACCTCGACATCGGGTTCTCGGTGCGCCACATGATGGTGGCGAACGTGAAGGGCCGCTTCACGGCCGCGCAGGCGCAGATCCAGATCGACGAGGAGCACCCCGAGCGATCCTCCCTCGTCGCCGAGATCGAGACCGCCTCGGTGGACACGCGAGCAGCGGACCGGGACGCGCACCTCCGCTCCGCGGATTTCTTCAACTCGGACGAGTTCCCAGTAATGACGTTTCGTAGCACGGATGTCCGGCGCACCGGCCCCCGCGAGATCGCGATCGAGGGCGATCTGACGATCCGGGACGTGACGAAGCCGATCACGCTGAAGGGGGTGCTGGACGGCCCCGTCGCAGACCCGTGGGGCAACCGGCGCGCGGGCGTCGAAGTCACGGGCGAGATCGATCGCGAGGCGTGGGGCCTCGGCTGGAACGTGGCGCTGGAGGCAGGCGGTGTGCTCGTCGGCAAGCAGGCGAAGTTCGCGATCGAGGCGGAGATCGTGGA
>JAQCJS010000159.1 GCA_027592975.1 Chloroflexota bacterium | reverse complement strand
GCGTGATCGCCCCGCGTCCCTCGGCGCGTCCGGTCTCCACCGCGTCCAGGAGTTCCTGCGCTTCGGCAACTTCCTCCAGCGATGGCGTGAACAACTCGTTCACCACGGGGATCTGGTCGGGGTGGATCGTGAGGCGTCCGGTGAAGCCCATCCACACCGCCTCCTGGCAGTCGCGCCGGAGACCCTCGGTGTTGCGGATGTCGACGTAGACCGTGTCGATCGGCTGGACATCCGCGGCGGCGGCGCAAAGCAGGGTCTGCACGCGGCAGTAGCGGAAGACGTCCAGCAGCACGCCCTGCTCATCGCGATTACGGCGCGCGCCGATTGCGGCGGACAGATCCTCCGCGCCCCACGACAGTGCGGAGACGCGGTCGGCCGTGGGGATCTCCGCGAGCCGGATCGCGCTCTGCGGCGTCTCCGTGCCCAGCACAATGAACCGCACGTTCCCCGCCTCGTGCCCGTGCAGGGCCTCGAGGCGCGCGACCTCTGCGGCGAACGTCTCCACGTCCGCTCGGCTGCCGATCTTCGGCAGCATGTAGGCGTCCGGCGGCGTGACCATCGTCGTGGCCAGGTCCTCGCGCCACCACGGCGTGTCCAGCGCGTTTACGCGCACCACGCGCTCCTGCCGCCCGAAGTCCACGTCGCGCAGCCACCCGGCGACCAGCCCGCGCGCCTCGTCCTTGCGATCCACCGTGACCGCGTCCTCCAGATCCAGCACCAGGCTGTCCGCCTCCAGCGTTAGCGACTTCGTGAGCATGCGCTCGTTGCCGCCGGGGACGAAGTGCACGGCGCGGCGCAGGCGAGCATCAGGCATGGCGGGAACCTCGAGGTGCTGTGGGGGCGGGTGGACGATCGCGACTCTACACCGCGGCCGCGTCTCGTTCACGGGTTCTTCTTCACGGGGCCTGGTCACGGCCGGAGCGTGGCTACTGGCGCTTCATCAGGCTGATGAACACGTCCTCCAGCGTCGGCGCGATCGCCTCGACGGTGCGTCCGCGAGGCCGGCAGTCACGAGGGCGGCGCGGAGGTCGTCGTCGCCGCCGGTGGCCATCAGGGCGTGGATCGCATCGCCGTACAGGCTCCCGTCGGCGATCTCGGGACGGGCTTGCAGCAGCGTCAGCGCGCGCAGCGTGTCCGCGGTGCGGACGGCGTAGGGCTTGCCGTGCAGGAAGTTCGCCTTGAACTCCTCGGGCGTTGCGAGGGCGGTCAGCACGCCGGCGTCGATCATCGCGACGCGCGCAGCGTGCTCCGCCTCGTCGAGGTAGTGCGTGGTGGCGAACACGGTGACGCCGGTCGCCGCCAGCCCGTGGATCATCGTCCAGCACTCCCGGCGCGAGACGGGGCCGACGCCCGCCGTCGGCTCGTCGAGGAACAGCAGCGGTGGGCGGTGGACGATTGCGCAGGAGAGCGCGAGGCGCTGTTTCCAGCCGCCGGACAGGTGCGCCGCCAGTTGCGTCTCGCGCCCCTGCAGCCCGGCCATCGCGATCAGCTCGGACACGCGGGCGGCGAGGCTGGCGCGCGGGACGACGTAGATGCCCGCGTAGAACTCCAGGTTCTCGCGCACGCTCAGATCCTCGTATAGCGAGAAGCGCTGGCTCATGTAGCCGATGCTCTGCTTGATGCGCTCCTGCTCGGTCTGGATGTCGAAACCGAGCACGCGCCCGGTGCCCTCCGTCGGCGCGAGGATGCCGCAGAGCATGCGGATCGTCGTGCTCTTGCCCGATCCGTTCGGCCCGAGAAACGCGAAGACCTCGCCACGGCGCACATCGAACGTGACGTCGTTCACGGCGACGCGATCGCCCGTCCGCGCCCCCAAGCCTCCCCGAAATCCCTACTCGGAAGGGGGTTGAATCCAGTCCGCCAGATGCGTGTAATGTCTACTAACTGGATAGGGAATATCAGATTGAAGCTCTCCACTGGGGGCGACTACGCGGTACGCGCGCTGCTGGAACTGGCCACCGAGGTGGACCGGGAGTGGTTGGCGCTCGCCGAACTGGCCGACCGCACTGGCATCTCGCCCAAGTACCTGGAGCAGATCCTGATGCGCCTGCGCACGGCGCGCGTGGTGAAGGCGAAGCGGGGCGCTGGCGGCGGCTACGCCTTCGCCCGCCCCCCGGCCGAGGTGACCATTGGCGAGGTGGTGCGCGTGATGGACGGCCCGCTGGCTCCCAGCCTCTGCGCCAGCCAGACCGCACACGCGCCCTGCCCGCCGGACCGCTGCCCGAGCGAGGCGGACTGCGTCCTCCGCGGGCTCTGGATGGACGTCCGCGAGGCGATCTCGCAGGTGGTGGACGTCACCACGTTCGGTGAGCTCGCGGCACGGCGCCGGCAACAGGAGTCCGCGAAGCGGGAGATGTACCACATCTGATGGCCGAGACGACGACCCACACCGCGCCCACCGCCCACGAGGAGGCTGTGCTCGCCGAGGTGCTGAGCGCGCTCCGCTCCGTGCGCTACGGCTACGTCCAGATCACGCTGCAGGACGCGCGCGTGGTGCAGATCGACACGCTGGAGAAGAAGCGCCTTGACCGCTGACCCACGCCCCTCCGCCCCTCGCACAGACCAGACCACTGGGCCCATTCGCCATTCGGGGGCGAGGTGTATCGCGGTTCGCCTCGGATCGCCCGCCGCGTCGTCGTGTACCGGTGGCCGCCGGTAGGCCGCGGTCGCCGTCCACTTCGTTCGCCCAGCTCAAGGACAGTTGCATGATCCGGCCGATCGCGGGGACGGGGGCCTCCCCGTCCCTACCCTCACAGCCACCCGCTCACAACGGCGAGCCGCTGCTTGCCCTCACCAACATCACCAAGCGCTTTCAGACGGAGCGTCAGAACACGCTCGCCCTGGATCGCGTGTCGCTGGAGGTGCACGCGCGCGAGATCGTGTGCATCGTCGGGCCGTCCGGCTGCGGCAAGTCCACGCTGCTGAACATCGCGGCGGGCATCGATCCGCACTTCGACGGCACGGCGACGTTCGAGGGCGCTCCCATCACCGGCATGGCGCGCGAGCGCGCGGTGGTGTTCCAGGAGCCGGCGCTGTTCCCGTGGCTCAACGTCCGCGCGAACGTGGAGTTCGGTCTGAAGCTGCGCGGCGTGACGAAGGCCGACCGTCGCACAATCGTGGATCAGCAGCTCGCGCTGGTGAACCTCTCGCGGTTCGACCGGGCGTACATCCATGAGTTGTCCGGCGGCATGAGGCAGCGCGTGCAGCTGGCGCGGGCGCTCGCGGTGCAGCCGCACCTGCTGATGATGGACGAGCCGTTCGCGGCGTTGGACGCGCAGACCCGTGATGACCTGCAGCTCGAATTGCAGTCCGTGGTCCAGGGGAGCAGCGCGACCGTGCTGTTCGTGACGCACAACGTGCGCGAGGCGGTGATCCTGGGCGACCGCGTGGTGGTGATGGCCAGCAATCCGGGCCGCGTCCGTCGCGTCTTCGACATCCCGCTGAGCCGCCCGCGCACACCGGATGACCACGACGTTGCGGACTTCGCCGCGATGATCCGCGCGGAGCTGCAGGGCGGGTCCACCGATCCGGAGCCGCGCTATGCGATCTAACGGCGCGTCCTCGCCGATTCGCGTCCGCGCGCTCCGCGTCGTGACGTTCTACCTGCTGCTCCTCGGTACGTGGTGGGCGGTGGCGGATGCCGGGGCACCGGACGCCCTGTTCCCGCCGCCGGGCGCCGTGTTCGAGGCGCTGCGCGTGCACCTGGTGAGCGGCGAGATCACGGGCGCAGTGGCAGCGAGTCTGCAGCGCATGGCGATCGGCTATGCGCTCTCCATTGTCGCTGGCATGGCGGTCGGCACGCTCATCGCGACGTCGCGATGGGCGGACGAGACGATCGGCGGCATCGTGCTCGGTGTGCAGTCGCTGCCGAGCATCACGTGGTTGCCGCTCGCGGTGCTGTGGTTCGGACGTGACGAGCGCGCGATCATTTTCGTGGTGCTCATGGGGTCGGCGTTCTCGATCGCGACTTCCGCGCGGACGGGCATCCTGGGCGTTCCGCCGCTGCTGCAGCGTGCCGCCGGAACGCTGGGCGCATCCTGGTGGCAGACGTACGCCTATGTGGTGCTTCCGGGCATGCTCCCGGCGATGGTGCAGGGCATGAAGCAGGGCTGGGCGTTTGCGTGGCGCGCGTTGATGGCGGGCGAGTTGCTCTTCGCGATGATGATCGTGATCGTGATCGTGATCGTCGGTGTCACCGTGGACCGGCTGATCTTCGGCCGCGCGGAGCGCTGGGTGCGGGAGCGCTGGGGCTACGCCGCCGCCTGAGGCCGCACACGCGGG
>JAQCJS010000158.1 GCA_027592975.1 Chloroflexota bacterium | reverse complement strand
ATCAGCCGCCGCTCCACCCACACGCCGATGACCAGCCAGCCGCCGACCAGGCTGAGGATGCCCAGACCGCCCAGCAGCGCGGACACGAGGTACGGCAACGCTGGGTGGAACCCGTTGCGCCCCGCCCAGTCGCGGAAGTGTGCCGTGCCGTTGCCCAGGTCGCGGATGTCGTACCAGCGGCCGTCCAGCGCGCCGGAGATCACCAGGATCCCCATGCCCACCGTCATGATCAGCCCGCCGAGGAGGATCGCCAGCAGCGCGAACCGCGCCTCGCCCGGCAACGCACGCGCGCGCTGCAGGAGGGAGCGGTGCTCCAGGATCTGGCACGCCATGGGCGTCGCGGGGCGCGGGGCTTCGGTGCGGCTCATCGGTCCCAACTCATCGGTCGATGTCCCCCACGACGATGTCGAGCGAACCCAGTGCGACCACAGCATCCGGCAAGGACGCGCCAACCGCCATCTCCCGCAGCAGTGAGAGGTTGATCAGCGAAGGGGCGCGGATGTGGAAGCGGTACGGAGCCGGCGTGCCGTCCGAGACGAGGTAGAAGCCGAGTTCGCCACGCGGGCCCTCCACGCGTCCGTAGACCTCGCCCACCGGGGGGCGGAGCGCCAGCGGGATCTCCGTCTTGTGCGGCCCGTCCGGGATCTGGGCGACCGCCTGCTTGATGATCTCCGTCGACTGGCGCGTCTCTTCCAGACGCACCATGAATCGGTCGTACACGTCGCCGTGGCGCCCCACGGGCACCTCGAACGTCATGCGGTCGTAGACGCAGTAGGGCTCGGCCTTTCGCAGGTCCCAGGGGACGCCGGAACCACGCAGCGCGGGCCCCACCAGCGAGCCGTTGATCGCGTCTGCCGCGGAGATCACGCCCACGTTCCGCGTGCGGGCGAGGAAGATCTCGCTGTCCTGCACCAGCGAGGCGTACTCATCGATGCGCGTGGGGAGCTCGTCCAGGAGCTCCTGCAGCGCCGGCCAGAACTCAGGGGGCGGATCGAAGGAGACCCCGCCGATGCGCATGTAGTTCGTCGTCAGGCGCGCGCCGCACGTCATCTCGAAGAGGTCAAGGATCTTCTCGCGCTCGCGGAACATGTAGAGCAGCGGCGTCTGCCACGCGCCCGCGTCCGATACCAGCGTCCCGTTCGCCATTGCGTGGCTGGCGATGCGCTGCAACTCCGCGAAGATCACGCGCAGGTAGGACGCACGCTCCGGCACCTCGACCCCCGCGAGCCGCTCCACGGCGAGGCACATGCCCAGGTTATTGGACATGGCCGCCAGGTAGTCCGCGCGATCCGTGAACGGGATGTTCTGGGTGTAGGTGCGCTCCTCGGCCAGCTTCTCCATGGAGCGGTGGAGGTAGCCGACGATCATGTCCAGGTCGCGGATGACCTCGCCGTCCATGACGACGCGCAGGCGGAACACGCCGTGCGTGGACGGGTGCTGCGGCCCGATGTTCAAGACATACGGCTCGTTCAGGGCGGCGTTCGTGGGGTTGCCGGCTGGGTTGGTGGTCACGCTAGTGGCCTCCGGAGGCGGTGGCACCGTGGCCGCCGGCCTCGCGCGGCATCTCCTGGGAGACCAGGTTGCCCGCGTTCATCATCCGATCCCGATCGGCCGGGTCCTCGTTCGGGAAGCGCCCCAGGCCGGTCGTGCGTCCCCCACCCATGCCCAGGAAGTCCTTCCGCAGCGGATGGCCGGGATAGCCCTCCCACAGGAACAGGCGGCGCAGATCCGGGTGGTCGATGAATCGGATGCCCATCAGGTCGTAGACCTCGCGCTCCTGGAGCAGCGCGCCTTTGTAGACGGGGTAGGCGCTGGGCAGCGAGGGGGCTTCGTGATCCGCGACGATCGCCTTCACCACGACCTGGTGGTTCAGATCCAGCGACTGCAGGTGGTAGACCACCTCGAAGTAGGTGTGCCGGTCGACCGCCGTCAGGCTGGAGAGCTGGGCGGCATCAAACTCTTCCGCGTCGCGGAGCCAGCGCAAGGCGTCCTGCACGCGCTCCGGGGCGACCTCCACCCACTCGTCCGTGGCGCGAACCACCGCGCCGGGCAGAGCCGCGACAAGCCGGGCCGCAATGCGGTGGCCGTCCAACTGCCGAGGACCGGCGGGCAAGTTAGCGCCACTCCAGGGCGCGCTTGCGCCACGCGTAGGCCAGCCCGAAGGCCAGGATGCCGATGAACAGGAAAGCCTTCAGGAGCCCACTCACGGCCATCTCCGCGTGGTTCACCGCCCACGGGTACAGGAAGATGATGTCAACATCGAAAATCACGAACCCCAGCGCGAAGAGGTAGTACCGCGCGTGGAACTGGCCCCAGGAGGTGCCCTCGGACTCCACGCCGCACTCGTACGTGGCTTCCTTGATCGGGGTTGGGTTGGAGGCGCGCAATCCCAGGAGGCCGAAGGCGTAGGACGCCAGCAGCGGCAACGCCGGGAACGACAGCGCGAAGACCAGCAGAATCGCGACGCGCCCGAACTGCTCCGGAATCACCAGCGCGTCCCTTCCGAGCGGCCTCGGCCGCGGCCCGAGTATGGTGCCAGCAGTGTCCGGAAACTAGCACCCTCCGATCTGTCGTGCAATGAAACGGCTCCGCGGCTGACGCCCTATTACGGTCTTGGTTGACCGGGCGAGCGCGGCCCAACTAAAGTCGCCCGCGGTCGCGATGGGCGTCCGCCCGAGCCGGTCCGCGGTCCCTCCCGGGGCTCTGGGCCACCTCGCACGTCACGCCGGCGTCACCAGCCACCCAATAGGCACGCCATCGCCGCGCCCCATAGCGGGCTCGATGCGGGCCAGGACGATAGGAGCGGACGTTGGCGTACAACAAGCCGATCCCGGACCCCGAGCAGTACATCACGAAGCCGTTCTGGGACGGCTGCAAGGAGCGGAAGCTCATGCTTCCCCGCTGCGTGACCTGCAACCGGGTGCATTTCTACCCGCGCGCAGTCTGCCCCTACTGCCAGTCAGATGACTTGGAGTGGGTGGAGGCAAGCGGCGAAGGGTACATCCACACCTTCGCCGTGCAGCACCGTGCCTTCGGCGGCTGGGCGGAGGAGACCCCCTTCGTCACGGCGTTCATCGACCTGAAGGAGGGCGACCGCATGCTGACCGTCCTGCGCGGCGTGGACCCGCTCAAGCCGGAATCCATCAAGATCGGCGCGAAGGTGAAGGTCGAGTTCGAGGAAGCCTCGGACACGGTCACCATCCCCTTCTGGCGCGTGGTCGAATAAGCGACCGGGAAGAGGGAGGACATCATGCCCAACAACCCGTCCATGGCCGCCGCGATCGTCGGCGCCGCGGAATCCCACAAGATCGGCTACATCGAGGAAGGGACGACCGCGACTCTCCTTCACATTGAAGCGATCATGAACGTCTGCAAGCAGACCGGCATCCACCCCTCGGAGATCGAGGGTGTGTTCTCGACCGGATTCTCGCCGCAGATCGCCGAGCACCTCGGCATTCACCCGAAGTACATCGACACCACGGCCGTCGGCGGCTGCTCGTTCGTCATGCACGTGCACCACGCACTGGCAGCGATCAACGCGGGCATCATCGACATCGCCGTCGTCTCGCACGGTGAGGCCGGCTTCTCCGCGCGCAAGAACAAGGGCAACGGCACCAACCGCACCCTGGGCGAGGACCGCTGGTCCATGCCGAACCAGTTCGAGGTCCCGTACGGCATTGCCGGGGCGCCCTCCAACTACGCGCACGCCATGACGCGGCACATGCACCAGTACGGCACCACGAAGGAAGACTTCGCGCAGATCGCCGTGGTGACGCGCGACTGGGCGACGCTGAACCCGCGCGCCGTCATGCACTCGAAGCACACGCACCCGGCCGGCGGCCCCATGACCGTCGCGGACGTGCTGGAGAGCCGCCTGATCGCGTGGCCGCTGAACCTGCTGGACATCTGCCTGGTCACCGACCACGGCGGGGCCGTGATCGTGGCCTCCGCTGAGAAGGCCCGTTCGCTCCGCACCCGCCCGGTGTGGATCGCCGGTGCCGGTGAGAACACCAACCACTCGAGCATGCTCGAGATGGGCGACTTCACCGCGACGTCCGCCGCCGCCTCCGCCAATGCCGCCTACAAGATGGCTGGCATGGGCCCCGGCGAGATGGAACTCGCGATGATCTACGACTCGTTCACGATCACCGCGGCGATCACCGCGGAGATGCTCGGCCTCGCGCCCCGCGGCGCCGGCCACACCCTCTGGGCGGACGGCAAGGCCGGTCCGGGCGGCTCCGGCATCCCGATCAACACCAACGGCGGCGGCCTGTCGTTCAGCCT
>JAQCJS010000157.1 GCA_027592975.1 Chloroflexota bacterium | reverse complement strand
GGGATTGGGGATGAGAGAACCCCAGGCGAAGTCACCCGGGCCCACGAAGGTCCACTGCAACACGACGCCGATGATGGTGCTTGCGGCCCAGTACAGGCCGACGCCAGCGGGCGTGATGATGACGAACCACGAGAACATCGCGGGCATCATCCACTGCATCATCGCGTTCATCTGACGCTGCTGCTCGCTCATGGTGGCAGCGTTCCGGCTGGTGGAGATGCGCTGCTGCAGCCACATGGATGCGAAGACCAGGGCGACCAGGCCGTAGTTGCCCATTGCGGAGAGGTCCATGCCCAGGAAGGTGGAGGAGAGCGGGACGGCGCCCTGGATGAGCGGGTAGTCGTACAGGCGGTGCGACAACTCGATCACGCCTTCCGGCGTGCCGCCGATGGTGATCCGGATGACCTGGTAGAGAGCGATGAAGATCGGGAACTGGACCAACTGGGGGCCCAGGCAGCCCAGGGGGTTCACCCCGGCCTCCCGGTAGAGCTTCATGACCTCTTCCTGGCGGCGCCGAGGATCGGTGTATTTCTTCTGGATCTCCTGCATCTGAGGCTGGATCTCCTGCAACCCCTTCATGGAGTGCAGCATCCGCAGCGTGAGCGGGAACATGAGCACCCGCGAGATCACCGTGAAGGCGAGGATGGCGAGGCCGTACGACCCGCCCAGGAACACGGTCAGGACGACCATGATGTTGATCAGGGGCGTCTCGAGCGCGGTCTGCCAGATGGCTCCGATCGGCATGCTTCCCCGCTACTCCGCGCTTAGTTGCCGTTGCCCTGGGGCGGCTTGACGTTGAAGGACTGGATATCGCCCTGCGCGGGGTCGACGCGGAGCAGGCGGTGGTCGTCCGTGACGAAGTAGACGCCGGACTCCAGGAGCAGGCCGTTGGCGTAGATCTTCGTCTGCTCCGGGGTGCGCGTCCACTTCTCGGCACCCGTGGCGGCGTCCAGGCCCACGAAGGTGCCGTCTCGGTCGGCAAGGACGAGGGTGTTGCCAGCGAGCACGGGAGCGGCGCGGAACTCCAGGTCGGCGCGCTGGTAGCGCCAGAGCATCTTACCCTCGCGGTCCAGGGCGTAGACGGAGCCGCGCATGGTGGCGGCGTAGATCACCTGCTGGGTGACCAGAGGGCGGCCCACGAACCAGCCGTCGCCCGTGAAGCGCCAGCGTTCGGTGCCGCCGGCGGTCTCCAGCGCGTGGATCGAGCGGTCGAACGAGGGGACGACCAGCAGATCGCCATCCACCACCAGGTCGGCAGCGGCGGCGCCTACGGAGTCCTGCCTCCATTCGAAGTTGCCCGTGTCGGCGTTCACGGCGATCAACTCGCTGCTGTCCATGGTGCCGATGAAGATGCGGCTCTGCTGGAGCGCCGGAGCGCCCCAGATCCGGCCATCCGTCGGACGGGTGGAGGAGACACGGGCGCCGTTGGCGGTATTGAGCACCTCCAGGCGGCCGTTCTCAGCGGAAACGTAGAGGCGGTCGCCTCGCAGGAGGGGGGTGGCGACCACCTTCTCGTGCAGATCGGTCACCCACTGCTCGGAGACGCTGCCGCCGTCCACTTTCAGGCGCACGACGCGGCCATCGTAGGAGACGAGGTAGGCGGCGTTCCCATCGACCAGCGGAGTGGCGTACATCGGCGTGGGAGAGCCCTGCCCCTCGCGCAGACCGAAGAACGTCGCGATCGGCGGGCCCTGGATCTGGTAGTCGGCGACGCGGCCGCCATCGGGCTTCGCGGCGGTGAGGCGGCCTGGGGCGGATTGGACCAGGAGCACGCCGTCCGGCCCTGGAACCGGCTGCGCCCAGCCGCGTGCCGGGGATATCTCGCCTGTGCATCCGGTGACGAGCACTGCAGCGGCGAGCAGCGCGCTCGTGGTGAGCGCGAAGCGGCGCGTCAGCCGATGTTTCACGTGAAACATCATGCGATATGTCCGTTGTGGGCAGGCGACTGCTCGGGAAGCACGGGGTCGTAGCCCTCGCCGCCGCCGGGACGGCAGCGTACGAGGCGGCGCGCGGCCATCCACACCCCGCGAAGCGGGCCGTGACGGTCGATCGCCTCGTACGCGTAGCGCGAGCAGGTGGGCTCGAAGCGGCACGCGACACCCAGCCCGGGCGAGATGAATCGCTGGTAGAACCGGATCATCGCGAGCAGAGACGTCTTCACGACGCTCGATTCCCCATCAAGATGCCCAGTTTCTCGCATGTGCTCGCGATTGCGCTCGCCAGCTCGTCATATCGAGCCTCGGCGCAGGATGGTTGCGCGACGATCACCACGTCGTAGCCGGCGGCCCAGTGTAGGGCGCGCGCGGCGGCGCGGATCTGTCGCTTCACGCGATTGCGCACCACGGCACCGCCGATTTTTCGGCTGACCGCGAAACCCAACCGTGTGTCTGGCCCGTGCGTGCGCCGCGCTACTGCCGTCAGTAGCGCATGCCTCGCACGCCGTCCGGTCCGCATGGTCGCCGCGAAGTCCTGGCTGCGCCGCAACCGCTCCGGGCCGCGCCGCGCAGAGGCGGGTGGCAATCCGGGCGGGGGCGGTTGCAAACCCTGCGTCACATCACCCTCCTCGCGGCCGTCGATGGCCTGCGAGAACTGGGAGGAGTGGTGAGGGTCAGGATGATTCGTGCTCGATGCGGGAACCGGGCGCGTTGGGCGTCTAGACCGTCAATCGCGCGCGACCGCGCGCGCGGCGGCGCGAAATGATCTCGCGGCCGTCTTTCGTGGCCATGCGCGCGCGGAACCCCAGCTTACGCTGGCGCGGCTTGCGCTTGGGCTGCCAGGTCCGTTTCACCGTCGCTCCGATCGCTGCCGTTAGCCGCCCAAGTATAGGCAACCACAAGATGTGGGGCAACGCACCCCATCAGCCACGAGATTGCGGGGTATGCGCGGCGTCCGGTGAGACCGAGCATTGCAGGTGTCACGAGCAGGGAGAGGGCTTGTCGTCGGTGGCGCGTGTCTGCTCCCAGTTCCGGTCACAGGTGCGCGTGAATGCTCGTGCATCCGAGCAGGATCGCCCGATATCACGTCGGTCCGGCTCCACGGCGGGCAGGACGTGGCAGCTGCGTTCGCACACTCCGCGCGCGGGACTCCCGCGAAGTGCAGGTGGGCGGTAGACTTGGGGCGGTTCAGCACGGGCGTCGAGGAGGATCGAGATGAAGCGACTGATCAGCGCGGCCGTCACGGGCGCGAGCATGGCGCTCCTTCCGCTCCTGGTGCTCGCCGCCGACCCGCCGGTCGGGCCGGTCTCTGTCGAAGGTCGTGGCGTGCCCGCTCCCGGGGACATGGGGATGACGGTCATCTACACGCTGCTGGCGCTGACCGGGCTCTTCGTGGTGCTGGCGATCGGCTACCTGTACCGCCGCGAGCGCAGCCTGGACTGGCCGTTCCAGGCGGCTGCCGTCCCGCACGACGACCACCACGACAGCCACGACGCCGGCCACGCCGCTCCGGTCGCGCCCGCGGCCTCCGGTGGCCACCACTAGTCGAGGCACCTGGATCTCAGCGCCGCGCTGACGCAACACAGGCGACCCGATGGGTCGCCTGTTTCGTGCGTGGCGGCGGGAAGTCGGCGCTAGAGCTCGGCGACGGCCTGTTCCTGCTCCAGGGCGTTGAGGATCTCCGTGCGGCGCTGCGTGATGCGCGCCATCTTTGCGCGCAGTTCCTCGCGGAGCAGCGTGAGGTGCTCCACCTTGTGATCGACGACATCGAGTTGCTTCGTGAGTGCACCCAGGATCTGCTCGGAGCGCTGCAGGCGTTCCGGGAGCTCGCGGTCGGGGCGGCGGGTGACGCTCATCTGCATCAGGAGCTCTTCGGCCTCCACCATGTCCTTGATCTCGGACAGGGTGAACCCCAGCAAGTCCTGCAGCTGCTTGATGTATCCGATGCGCGTGACGTCGTTCTCGGAGTAGAGGCGGAAGCCGCCGTCCATGCGCTCGGGCGGACGGAGGAGACCCTTCTCCTCGTAGAAGCGCAGCGTGCGCTGCGTCACGCCGGTGCGATCGGCGACCTCGCCGATCTGGTACCGCGCGATCCCGCTGTCTGCGTCGGCGTTGGCGTTCATTGGGCGCATCCTATGGACGCCGGTCTGGCGGCGTCAAGAAACATTGTCGTATGCGTGAGGGTGCCCGCGGGGCTCGGGGCCGCATCGCGGGAGATTTGCGCGCCGGGCGGTGGCCGGGCGGACGGGCTAGAGGTCGTCGTCCTCGTCGTCGTGGTCGTGCGCGGCGACGTGCGGGGCGGCGATGATCGCGGAGGCGCGCTCCTCGCGGCGCTTCGGCGCGGTGACCGCGGC
>JAQCJS010000156.1 GCA_027592975.1 Chloroflexota bacterium | reverse complement strand
GATCCTCGGCACCACCGACTTCGCCGCCTACCCGCGCTACTAGCGCCGAGGCGCGCACGCGACGCACGAGGCGGCCCCGGGCGACCGGGGCCGTTCCGTGTCCTCGCTACTCCACCACCGGCAGCGAGTCCCCGCCCGCGCGCCACTTCGCCATGCGGCTCAGGTAATCCACGTGCGCCCGGCGCGCGCGGATGAACAGCACCGCGAACGCACCGACAGCGATCCACGCGACCGTCGCACCCAGCGACATGGAGGCGAACCGCGCGGCCTCCGCCCCGGGCAGCACCGGCACCAGCCCGCGCAACGCCATCGCTGCGAGCAGCGCCGCTGCGAAGAGGGGGCCGCGGAGCCGGCTCGGCTGGCGCACCAGCCGCTCGCTCGCGAACTCCGGCAGGATCAGCTGCGCCATGCCGACGATCCCCAGCGTGACCACGCCGATCGCGAAGACGTGGCGCGTCGCATCCGCTGTGACCGCCGTGACGCCTCGCCCCTGCGCGGCCGCGTTCAGCCCCGCCAGCACCAGCAGCATCCCGGTGATCGCGAGCGAGAGCAGCGCGCCACGCACGGCCCACGACAGCGGCTGCGAGGCCGCCGCGAAGCGCGTCTCGCGCTTCCAGAAGCCGAACGCGCTGATCAGCACCAGCACCCCGCCCCCCACGAACGTCTGCCCCAGCGCGCCGAGCATCGGGACATCAACGAGGCCCCCTGCCACCCAGACGACAAGCCCGCCCTGCATGAGCGCCGCCGCCGACAGCCCGAGCGCGCGCGATGGCGCGGGCATCCCGAAGAGCGCCGGAAACGACCGGAGCCCCACGCCGCTGAAGACCGCCAGCACGAATCCGTAGAGCTGCATCGCCAGCAGCGTGGCGTTCTGGTCCGACCGCAGGATGCGCTCGCCGCCGACCGCCATCGCCGCGAGCCATCCGAGGCCCAGCGCGGCCTGCGCGACCAGCCACACGGCCCCCGCGCTGATCTGCACCGCGTGCGGCGTGCCCCGGCGCACCTCGCTGCCCAGGATCTCCAGCACGGTACGAGCGAACAGCAGCGCCCCCGCCAGCTCCAGCACCGCCCCGGCGACCAGGATGACCGCACCGGCCGGGCCGTACGGCACGATCGGCTGGCCGATGGCGCGCGCCAGCACGCCCCCAGCCAGACACCACAACATCGCCGTGACCTCGTTCGAGCGGGGGAGCGTCCCGTTGCCGAAGCGGGGGATCAGCTTCAGCGCGACGCCGGCGATGAACAGCCCGGCGAACCCCAGCACCTGCACGTGCCCGTGCACCTGCGCGTGGCTCGCCCAGGAAGCGGAGACGCCGATGAGGAACGCCTCCACCGAGAGCGAGAACGCGAGCGAGAAGCCGCCCAGCACGCCGAACCCCAGCGCCGCGTAGATGAACGGGACGTGCACGTCAGCGACGCGGTCACGCGCCGCACGGCCGGACGGGGGATCAGTGGGGATGTGGGACATGGTTCCGCCTCCAGCCTGCGGCCACAGCATGCGCCCTCCGTCGCTCGTGGACACCCCCCGGCCGCGGCGAGGCGCGCCCACGCTTTACGGTCGGCTTTCGCACGTGCTACATGCAGTCAAACCGCCACGTCAGAGTCTCCGTGCTGGAGCAGGTATGCTCTTGCGCGATTCGTCGAGGCGCAGCGGCGTGACCGTGCCCCGGAAGGGGCCGAGCGCGTGGCGGGCGAGTCCAATCTCAGCGCCATACCCGGGGAGGTAGTGCCGTTGTCCAAGGTGTTCGATGGTCTCACCGTCATCGAACTTGCCGACCGGCGGAATCAGATGGTCGGCAAGATCATGTCTGATGCCGGTGCGCGAGTGATCCAGATCGAGCCGACCCGGGGCAGCCCCGGCCGGTACGTAGGCCCCTTCGTCAAGGACGTCGAGGACCCGAACATGAGCCTCGACTACTGGTGGTTCAACACCGGCAAGGAGAGCGTCTGCATCGACATCACGCGACTGCCGGGGCAGCAGATGCTGGCCCGGCTGCTCGCGACCGCGGACGTGTTCGTGGAGAGCACGCAGCCGGGCACGCTGGCTGAGTACGGGCTGGACTACGCGACCATCTCGGCGACGAACCCGAAGATCGTCTACGCGTCGCTCACCGACTTCGGCCAGACCGGCCCGTGGGTCGGCCTGGCGATGAACGACCCGGCTCACCTCGCGCTCGGCGGGCAGATGGGCGTCGGCGGGTACGCGGACCCGAAGGAGACGCCGATCGGCGGTCAGGGGCGGCAGGCGTACAACGCCGCGTCCGTGATGATGGCCCACACGATCACCATCGCGCTGTTCGAGCGCATGACCAGCGGCATGGGCCAGTACGCCGACGTGGCGATCCACGACTGCTGCGCGATCTGCACGGAGCGGCCGGTCTCCTACTGGCTCTGGTACAACCAGCCCTCCGTCCGCCAGACCGGCCAGCATGCCGGTCCCTCCTACGGCCCGCCGATCCAGGTGCAGGCCGCAGACGGACGCCACATGAACGCCCGCTTCAACTTCCCGCCGAACGTCTGGCCGAAGATGCTCGAGTGGATGAAGGAGCTCGGCGTCGAGGGTGACCTCGCCGACGAGAAGTACAACGACGGCCCCACACGCCAGGCGGCCGCGGCCGTCGGCGGCACCGTGGACGTCGCGATGAAGGCGCTGTTGGCGAAGGTGCCGGCGCAGGAGGCCTTTGAGAAGGCGCAGTCCTTCGGCCTGACGTGGGGCGTGATCCGCGCGCCGGAGGAGAACCTGGACATCAGCCACTTCGCCGAGCGCGGCTTCTGGCGCGACATCCAGCACGAGGATATCGGCAAGGCCGTCCCCTACCCGCGTGGCTTCTACAAGAGCGACGGGCTGGACGTGTCCCCGGACGGGCGCGCCCCGCGCCTGGGCGAGCACACCCGCGCCGTCCTCACCAACGACCTCGGCATCAACGCGGGCGAGGTGGATCTGCTCGCCCAGACGGGAGTGGTGCGATGAGCAAGCCGAACCTGCCGCAGGGGCCGCTGAGCGGCATCCGCATCATCGACTTCACGTGGAAGGCCGTGGGCCCGTGGAGCTCCCGGATGCTCACGCCGTACGGCGCTGAGGTCATCCACATCGAGCCCCCGCACGAGCCGGACGACCACCGCTGGGACATCCGTCCCGCCGTCGGCCAGAACTTCGAGGGCCAGAAGGTTCACAACGACCACCACTTCGGCAACGGCAAGGACTACTACTCCGCGCCGTACTGGAACCAGCTCCACAACGGCAAGCTGGGCGTGAGCCTGAACGCCCGCAACCCGAAGGGGAAGGAGCTCCTGGAGGAACTCATCAGGCAGAGCGACGCCGTGGTGGAGAACTTCAGCGCCCGCGTGCTGGGCAACTGGGGTCTCGGCTGGGAGCGCCTGCACGAGTTGAACCCGAAGCTGGTCTACCTCAGCACCTCCGGCTTCGGCCACGAGGGGTCGTTGAGCCACTTCCGCACCTACGGCCCGATCGTCCAGGCGGAGAGTGGCCTGACGTTCACCTCCGGCCTGCCGGGGCGTGAGCCCGCCGGGTGGGGCTATTCCCACATGGACATCGCCGGCGGCTGGATCGGCGGCCTGGGCTTGATCATGGCCCTGATGCAGGCGAAGCAGACGGGCGTGGGCACCTACGTGGACTACGCGGTCACGGAGGGTGCCATGACGCTCCTGGGCCCGTACTTCCTCGACTACCACGTCAACGGACGGCCCACCCGCCGCCCCGGCTTCCCGCCGGGCAACCACAGCGAGTGGCCGGCCGTCGCGCCGCACAACACCTACCGCTGCGCCGGCATTGACCGGCAGGGGCAGGACTGGTGGGTGTTCATCGCCTGCGAGAAGCAGGAGCAGTTCGAGGCGTTCGCGAACGCGATCGGCAAGCCGGAGCTCCTCTCCGACCCGAAGTTCGGGACGCCGGAGGCCCGCAAGGCGAACGAGGCCGAGCTGGACGAGATCATCTCCACGTGGACGGCCCCGCGCCGCCGCTACGAGATCCAGGCGCAGCTCCAGGCGGCCGGCGTGATCGCCGTGGCCGTCCAGGGCCCGGAGGACCGGGTGGACTATGACCCGCAGCTCCGGCACCGCGAGGTCTACCCGCTGATCCAGAACCCGGAGGTCGGCGAGTTCGAGTTCGAAGGGTTCGTGCCGAAGCTCTCGCGCACGCCCCCGGACAACTCGCTCCGCGCCCCACACGTTCGCGAGCACGAGGAGTACGTGTTCGGCGAACTGCTGGGCTTCGACTCCAGCGGGATCTCCGGGCTCCGCGAACGAGGCGTCATCTAGGCGCCTCGCGAC
>JAQCJS010000155.1 GCA_027592975.1 Chloroflexota bacterium | reverse complement strand
GAGCCGCTCGCGCGTGCGGGCCTCGACCGCGTCACCGTCAGCCTCGACTCCCTCGACGACGCGATCTTCCGCAGCATGAACGACATGGACTTTCCGGTGGCGATGGTGCTGGAGGGCATCGAGGCGGCGCAGGCGGCGGGCCTTGGGCCGGTGAAGATCAACGCGGTCGTCCGCAAGGGTGTGAACGACCACACCCTCCTGGATCTCGCGCGGCACTTCCGCGGCACACCGCACATCGTCCGGTTCATCGAGTTCATGGACGTTGGCAGCACCAACGGCTGGAAGATGGACGAGGTGCTCCCGGCGTCCGACCTCGTGCGCCTGCTGGACGCCGAGTTCCTGCTGAAGCCGGTGGACGCGAACTACGAGGGCGAGGTCGCGCAGCGGTACTGCTACCGCGACGGCCAGGGCGAGGTGGGCTTCATCACCTCCGTGACGCAGCCGTTCTGCGGCACCTGCACGCGCGCGCGGCTCTCCGCGGAAGGCTCGATCTACACCTGCCTCTTCGCGGGCGAGGCCGGTGCCGACCTGCGCGGCGCGATCCGCGCCGGCGCGAGCGACGAAGAGCTCGGCGCGCTCATCGATACGACGTGGACGCAGCGCACCGATCGGTACTCGGAGCTGCGGTCCGCCTCCACCGCCGGCCTGCGCCGCCGCGTGGAGATGTCGTATATCGGCGGCTAGCGCGTCGGCGCTCACGACTCCCGCGATGCCCTCGCGTTCCGCATACTGCAGGCAGCGACTGCACCAGCACCACCTGAGCGAGGTCCGAGCATGACCGGCGACGCGCTGTCCCACATTGACGAGCACGGCAACGCGCGGATGGTGGACGTCTCCGAGAAGGACGTCACCCATCGCGAGGCGACCGCGCGCGGGCGCGTGCTGATGCGCCCGGACACGATGGCGAAGATCGTGGAAGGACAGATGCCGAAGGGCGACGTCCTGGCCACCGCCCGCATCGCCGGGATCATGGCGGCGAAGCGCACGCACGAGCTGATCCCGCTGTGCCACCCGCTCCCGATCTCGGGCGTCGAAGTGCGCCTCCGACCCGTCGAGATGGGCTACGCCCGCGCCGCGATCGAGATCGAGGCGACCGTGCGGGTGACCTCGCAGACCGGCGTGGAGATGGAGGCGCTCACCGCCGTTTCCGTCGCCGCGCTCACGGTCTACGACATGTGCAAGGCCGTGGAGCGGGAGATGTCGATCGAGGACGTCCGGCTCGTCGCCAAGTCCGGCGGCCGTTCCGGCGACTACCGCGCTTCCTAGTCCTGCCCCTCCGCTTCTCACTCGCCCGTGCGCCTCGGAACCTCAACCGGCGGGGCGTGGGCTTCGTTGCGCGAAATGCCGACTGGCGAGTCGGGAAATCGAGGGTCCGCGGCGGTATGATAGGGGGACGCAACGCGGCGGCGGGGGCACCATGCAGGCAACGCGGCAGCAGATCCTGGACTTCCTCCGTCAGCACGGCGAGGGCAGCGTGCGCGATCTCGGCGCGCACCTGAGCCTGACTCCCACCGGCGTCCGCCAGCACCTTGCCATCCTCGAGCGCGAGGGGTACGTGAACAGCCGCGAGCTGCGCGGGCACGTGGGGCGGCCCGCGCTCACGTACCGCCTGACGCCCACAGCAGAGGCGCTCTACCCGAAGTCGTACGGGGAGCTGGCCAGTGCGCTGCTGGAGTCCGCGCGCGCCTCGCTCACGGATGACCAGTACCAGGGCCTGGTGGCGGGCGCGGCGGAGGCGCTGGCGCTGCCGCATCTGCCCGTGCTCAGCGGCCTCTCACCGGCAGAGCGCGTGGAGGCCGCGTGCGGCGTGCTGCGGGCCCAGGACGTGGTGGTGACCTGCGAGCCGGATGGCAGCGGGGGCTTCGTGTTGGTGGAGCGCACCTGCCCCTTCCGTGACGCGGCGTCACGCCACGCCAGCGTGTGCGGGATGCACGAGGCGCTGATCGGGCGATTGGTCGGGATGCAGGCGACGCTGGTCTCCACACTCGCCTCCGGCGCGGATCGATGCGTCTACCACCTGGTCCCCACCCCGGCCTCAACCCCCTCGGCTGTGGCTGCCGGGCGATCGGCCTGACCGTTCGCCGGCGCATCGGCCCGCTGCCGGTTCGACGCGCGCCGCGGGCGATCGCTATCATGGCGGCGTCTCCCCGGGCGGGGATTCCGGAACCACTCGTGGCCCATCTTCACCGCCTATCGCGCGCAGCCCGCACGATCTGCCGCGAGCCACGCGCGGGGAGTTGCTGACCCGTGGGCACATGGGTCGGGCGCTACGCGATGGTGGACGGGCAGGTCCGTGAGCACGGGCCGTGGCTCGTCGACCGCCGCCGCGAGCGCGAGGACGAGACGATCCGCCTGCTGGTGCTCGCGGAGCCGGTCGATCGCCGCTCCGCCGAATTCTGCTCCGAAGTCGCCGAAGCCGTCGCGGCGCTCTTCGCGCGCGAGTCGCTGTCGATCACTGGCGGGCTGCTCCGCGCGCTGCAGCAGGCGCACACCAACCTGGCCGAGTGGAACCGCCGGTCGCTGCGCGAGCACCGCGTCGCGGTGGGCGTGACCTGCGTAGTGATCCGCGAGGGCGAGGCGACGATCGCGCAGGTGGGCCCCAGCGTGGCCTACCTCTCCGGGCCGCAGGGAATCACCCGGCTCGCCACGGAGGATCTGCCGGCCGCCGCACCGCTGGGCGGGAACGACGAGATCGAGCCTCGTTTCACCTCCACCGGCATCGCGGGGCGCGAGGTTCTGCTGCTCACCTCCACCGTGGAGAAGATCATCGGCGTGAAGCAGGTGCAGGACTCGCTGGCGGCCGGGCCGGAGGCCGCGCTCGCGGAGCTGTTCCGCCGCACGCGCGAGGTGACGGACATGACCGCCGTCCTCGTCGCGGACCTGGATATCGAGGACGGCGCGGGGATGCCCCCGCCGCTGGACCTGGACGAGGATGAGGATGAGGATGAGGATGACGTGGCCGGGCGCGAGATCGCGCTCCCGGGCATCGACTCCGGGAACCGCACGCCCGCGCCTCGCGTGCCGGCCCCGGTGGAGGGCGGATCCCGCCGCCGGCCGTGGTCAGGGCCGCAGGCGCAGCCGATCCCGTTCCCCTCCATCCGCCGCCCCGCGCGCACGGTGGGGCGGACACCGCTGGAGTCGCAGCTGCCGTGGCGCTGGATCGGCATCGCGGAGGCGGCGCTGCTCGCGCTGGCGCTGCTCGCGTGGGCCATCGGGCCGGGGTTGCTGAGCGAGGACCGCGAGGCAGAGCTGACGCGCGTGGTCACCACGGCGCAGGAGCAGCTGAGCGCGGCTCAGGGCGCACAGCGTGCCGATGATCGCCGCGCCGCGCTCCAGGCCGTCCTGGTCTCCACGGAGCAGGCACGCGCGCTGGCTCCGGATGACCCCCGCGTGCGGCAGATCGAGGCACAGGCGCAGTCCCAGCTCGCCGTGATGGACGCGGTGAGCGACGTCAGCGCGCTGGCGCCGCTGCTGAAGTTTGAAGGTGCGGTGACGGCCCCGGTCACGCCGCAGTCCGTGGTCGCGGGGGGCCGCTCGCTCTGGTTCATCGAGACCGGACGCGGGCGGCTGTTCCGCATGGACGCCGGATCCTCGCCCAGCACGCCGGAGGAGGTGTACCGCGCGGGGGCGACTTACGGCGGCACGCCAGCGCGTGACCCGGTGAGCATCGCGTGGGACGCGCAGGGCAACCGCCTGCTGCTGCTGGACGCCGGGCGCGGACTGTTCGCGATCACGGAAGCCTCCAAGACGCCCGTGCCCGTGCCGCTGCGCGGATCGGGCGAACTGCGCTCCGCCGTCGCGATCTCCGTGTACCTGCGCAACCTGTACATCCTGGACCCCGCAGGCGGCGAGGTCTGGCGCTACCTGCCCGCCTCCGACGGCTACGACTCCGAGCGCAGCGGCATGCTCGGCGGCATCGACATCGGCACGGCGACCGGGCTGGTGGTGAGCGCGGACGTCTTCGTGGTCGATCAGGGCCGGCTCCGCCAACACTGGCGCCACAAGGAGACGGCGCCGATGCTGGACGGCATCGACCAGCCGCCGAAGGCGCCCGTGGCGCTGGTGGAGGACGCCCAGCGCGGCCTGCTGTTCCTGGCCGATCGCGGCAACAAGCGCATCGTGGTCGGCGACCGCGAGGGACGCTTCCTGAAGCAGTACCGTCACCCGAGCCTGGCGGATCTGCGCGGCCTCGCGATCTCTGCGGACGGGTCGCGGCTCTACGTGCTGTCGGGCGACGGCATCACCTACTTCGATGTCGCCCCGGCGGGGCCACCTCCCACTCAGCCGGCC
>JAQCJS010000154.1 GCA_027592975.1 Chloroflexota bacterium | reverse complement strand
CGGCCATGCGGCGGATCCTCGCTGGATCAGGTGGGAGCGAGCGGGTTGATTGTACGCGTTGCAGCCGCGGATCAGCGCGGTCACAACGCGGTCACAACGCGGTCACGAGGCGGCACGCGCTGGCGGCGGGACGACCGCCCGTCCTACTTCGCGCGGGCGTACTGCACGGGCCAGTCGTGATCCGCGCCCAGCGCCTTCGCCGCGTGCATCGGCCAGTACGGGTCGCGCAACTCCTCGCGGCCGAGGAGCACCACGTCGGCGTCGCCGCCGGCGACCACCGCCTCCGCGTGGTTCGGCTCCACGATCAGGCCCACGGCGCCGGTCGGAATGCCGGCGCGCTCGCGCACCTCGCGCGCGAAGCCGACCTGATAGCCGGGGTACGCCGCCAGCTGCTGGTGCGGCAGGTTGCCGCCTGAGGAGCAGTCGATCATGTCGACGCCCGCGTCCTTCAGCAGCGTCGCCAGTGCCACGGACTGCTCCACGTCCCAGCCGCCGTCCACGTACTCGCTGGTGGAGATGCGAACCAGGAGCGGCGTGGTCGCGGGGATCACCGCGCGGACCGCCTTCGCCACGTCCACGGTCAGCTTTGCGCGCCCGGCGAAGGAGCCGCCGAACTCATCGTCGCGCTGGTTGGTGTGCGGGGAGAGGAACTCGTGCAGCAGGTAGCCGTGCGCCGCGTGGACCTCGATCACCCGGAAGCCGGCGCGGATGGCGCGCTGGGCGCTCTCCGCGAAGGCGGCGATCACGCCGTGCACTTCCTCGCTCGTGTAGGGGCTGGGCTCCGGGTAGCCCTCGTTGTACGCGATGGCGCTCGGCCCGCGCGCCACCCAGCCACCGTCCTCCGAGGCGAGCGGCCGCCCCCCGAGCCACGGGCGGTTGGTGGAGGCCTTGCGGCCGGCGTGCGCCAGCTGGATGGCCGGCACCGCGCCGTGCGCTTCGATGAAGCGCGTGATCGGCAGGAACGCCTCCACCTGGGCGTCGTTGTAGATGCCCAGGTCCCACGGGGTGATGCGGCCGTCGTCCGTCACCGCGGCCGCCTCGGTCATGACCAGGCCCGCGCCGCCCACCGCGCGCGAGCCGAGGTGCACCAGGTGCCAGTCCGTGGGCACGCCATCTGCGTTGTCCGCGGAGTACTGGCACATGGGGGCGACCCAGACGCGGTTGCGCGCCTCCACGCCGCGGAGACGAATGGGGGTGAAGAGCACGCTCATGGGTGAGTCCTCGGGGGGTGCGTCGGAGTGTCGGGTTGGAGCGAGCAGAATAGCACGCATACCCCCTCGGGGCATGGTGCGGCCCCCCTCGGGGCATGGTGCGGCCGGCCGTGGGGCGGGAGCGACGCGCGGCTAGCGCACGCGGGAGAGGAAGGCGTCCACCTCGCGCGCGAACTCCTTCGGGCGGTCGCCGGGGATGTAGCCGGTGGAGTCCGGGACGGTGACCAGCCGGGCGTCCGGCATCTCCTCCGCCAGGCGTACCGCGACCTCCGGCGACAGCGACCTTGTGTGCTGGCCGCGCAGCACCAGCGTGGGCGTGGTGATCGCGCGGATCACCGCCCACAACTCGGCGGCTCGGCGCTCGTTGTTCGCCAGGCGCGTCTCCTCCGGCACCAGCGCGCCCAGGTCGCGAGGCCGCGGATCCTGCTTCCACGTCCACCCCTGCGACGTCTGCTTCAGCGAGTGCGTGAGGCTGTATTCGATGTGCTCACGCTTGCGCAGCGGGTTGAAGCGCATGGCGCGCTCCACGAAGTCCTCGAACCGATCGAGCACGTCGGTCTCGCGGTGGAACTGCTGGGTCGCCTGCCCGCCCTCGCGCATGCTCTCCGGCCCCACGTCCACGAGCACCAGCGCGGAGACGCGCTCCGGGTGCGCCTCCGCGTAGCGCATGGCCGCGACCCCGCCGAACGACATCCCCGCGAGGGCGACGCGGTCGAGGTCCAGGAACTCCAGGAAGCGGGCCACGTCGCTGACCATCCAGTCGGTCAGGTCGCACTGCAGATCGTCCTCGGCCATCCAGTCGGTGTCGCCGTGCCCGCGCAGATCCGGGGCGACCAGGTGGTAGCGGTCGCGGAGCAGCAGCGCCGCCATGTCCCACGTGTGCGCGGTCAGCCCGCCGCCGTGCAGCAGCACCAGGTGCGGCAGGTGCGTGTTTCCCCAGTCCAGGTAGTGGAACCGCAGCGTCCCCAGCGTCACGCGGTCGTCGGTGGGCAGCACGATCGACGGCGCATCGAGGCCGATCGCCTCCGCGCAGGCCCGCATCCGGTCGCGGTAGTCGGGGGTCGGCGCGGAGGTCATGGTGGGCTCCCTCGGGCGGGAGCATACACCTCGGCTGGGTGGGGACGAGGCTGGCGGCGGCGGGCTACGGCGTGGTGGCCCACGCGATCGGCGAGGGTGCGCTGTTCCAATCCGTCGCGATCGCCTCGACGCGATAGACGTACATCGAGGCGGGGGCGAGGCCGTTGTCGGTGAGCGTGGTGGAGCCGTGCCCCATGACGGTGGCGATCAGCGTGTAGTCCGCGTCGCCCGGGTTCAGGCGGTACACGGTGTACCCGGTCGCGAACGTGCTCGGCGAGGCCGGCCAGTCCAACTTGATCGCGGTGGGGCCGGCGACGTTGGCCAGCAGCGTCACGGGCGGCTCCAGGCTCCCGGACGACAGCACTCCCGCGTTCGCGTGCGTGGAGGCGAACAACCCCATGCTGCGCTCGATCGGGACGAGGTACGCGCAGGAGAGCGCGATCAGGATCGCCGACACCAAGCATCGCCACGAGCAGATCGCGGCGATGATCCTCGAGCGACGGTCGTCAGGCATCGACGTCACTGCTGGCATCCCGGCTGGTCTCGTCCAATCGCTACGGGTTGTTGGCGGTCTGCTCCGCGTCGAAGGTGAACGTGGCGGTGGTGCTGGCGTTCTGGAAGGCGTTTCCGGTGGACAGCGGGAGCTGCACCTTGAAGCACAGCGTCTCGTTCGCCGCCGCGGCGAGCTCGCGGTCGCCGGCCTGCGCGCCCTGGGCGTTCGAGCCGAGCGCGCCGGCGGCCAGCGTCCCGGGGCCGTAGAGGAGCAGCCCGTCCTCCGCGGAGCAGAGCCCGGCGGACTTCAGGCGGATCGTCAGCTCCAGCTGCCCGGCCAGCGCCTTGGCGTCCACGTTCGTGGTGGCAGTCGACATGGCATAGCGCAGGGGCAGGGAGCCGTTGTTCGTCATGATCAGCGGGCTGATGACGAAGCCGCCGGGCGCCATGTTCGTCAGCGTCACCGCCGCGCTCCCGGGGGGGGCATCGATCACGATCGTGCCGCTGCCGAAGACGTTCGCGGCGTTCGCCTCGGAGTCCGTGAACACGGCAAGGCTGTCGGCAGCCACGAAGGTGCCCATCATGCCGGCCGTGAGGAGTGACGCGAGTGCCAGTCTGAGCATGCGGGGTCCGCTCCGATTGTGTTGCTGCACCAATCTTCGGACGGCCCCCGGCAGGCATGTATGGGGGGAGCCTTGGTGCTTTCCCCAGTCTTAACCAACGCCCTCCCGCATCCCGGAGGCGGGCATCCGGACGGCGATTCGCCCGCGCCGAGGGGATCCGCGCTCGAAAATGAGGGGTCTCCCCGATACGCCCGCTAGTCGTTCACCCGCACCCTCACTAGGCAAACCCCGATGGGGCCGTGCGAGTCCCCTGATCGGCGTCCAGGGACGCCCTGACAGGGTTCGAGCGACAGGAAACCAGGTGTCGAGGATGGTCCAGGGCAATTCGAACGGTGACGGGCTGCCCGCCACGTCGATCCTCGGCACAACCCTCCGCTCGAAAGAGACGTGGCGCGTCGCCTCTCGGGCGATGCTCATGGTGGTGTCCGCACTCGTCACGCTCAGCGTGATGGCGGCGGCGATCCCCACGTTCCTGGGCATGGACTCCTTCATCATCGATGGCGGATCGATGCGCCCGGCCGTCCCCGCCGGCGCGCTCGTCGTCGCGAAGCGCGTCGATCCCGCGCTGGTCGCACCGGGCGACATCATCACCTTCCGTCACGCCACCTCCCCCAGCACGCCGGTCACGCACCGGGTGGTGAAGGTGCTGCGCGAGACGGATGGGACGACCAACCTGCTGACGAAGGGCGACGCGAACGCCAGCGCCGACCCGGAACCGGTGGCGACCGAGCTCCCCGTCTCGCGCATGGTCTACAGCCTGCCGTACGCCGGCTACGTGCTGGAGTTCTCCCGCACCACCACCGGCAAGGCGGCGCTCATCGTCACCCCGGCGCTGCTGCTCCTGCTGAGCATCGGCCGCAAGTCCAGGCCACAGGACGCACCGGCGCACGGCGGCCGGACGCAGATCAACGAAGCGAGTGAAGCGGCCACCAACGTGCCCGCGCCGACGAA
>JAQCJS010000153.1 GCA_027592975.1 Chloroflexota bacterium | reverse complement strand
CCGGGAGCATGGCTTCCTCTCATCTTGAATGCGAACTGGAATAAGCTAAAGATTCTTGTAGTAGTCGGCGATGCGGTGGGCGAGGGGGAAAAGTGTCAGACCCTTCGATGACGGTCCATGTCCGTCGACGGGAAAGACTGCGGTTTCCTAGCCTAGCCGCCCGAGCACGAGAAGGGCGCGGACGGATCTGCACGGCTCTTCCGCTGCTTCTTCGCCCGACAGGGGGCAAAGGCCGGTCACTCGTCTTCGGGGGTCGGGCCGGGCTCGGGCATCGGCGCGTCCGGGAGCACCCAGCCCAATGTCAAGAGGCCGACGATCTCGACCTGGCGGTTCGCGGCTTTGGCGGGAGTCGTGGCCAGCGCCACAGTCACCCGTTCCAACTGCTTGCCCCGGATGGCCTCGGTCAGGTGTTGGAAGACCGCGCCGTCCCTCCTTGCATATCCGAAAATCCGCTGGTCGAGGTCGGGCGATTCGAGGCGAAAGCATGCGTGCGTTTCCGGGTCTCCGAACTCGAAGTTGTAGTAGTTTCCCTGCCGGAGGAAGGCGCGGAACGTGCCTTCCATCGACGCCTCGGGATTCCCCGGCGGGGGCACCGGATCGAGAAACTCGCTCCACGGCATCGAGCCCAGGCGGGCGAAGCAGGCGAAGTCGATGGCGAATGATCCGTCCTCGCGCGAAAGCACGGGCAGCAGCCGGTCGCCGCCGTCCTTCAGCCTCACTTGAAAAAGATAGCCGAACTGGTCGCCCAAGGGTTCCAGTCCCATGCCGTGCACTGCGGCATACGCATCGGCGGTGGTCGCTCCCTGGCCGTAGAAACGAAGGATCTCAGGGAGCGCCTGGTCCGGATGGCGGCACAGGGTGGCCTTCGCCCCCGGTTCCGAAGCCTCAAGGAACTGGATCGCGGCCTTGCGAGGAGGTTCGCTGTTGATCTTCTCCACTGACATGGGGGCCAGCGGCGACGGGGCGCGTCCCCCCAGTTTCGCGGCCAACAGGAAAAGCACCCAAACAAACAGCCCCGCCCCCAGGGCTCCGACGATCAGGGCGGACTTGGCCGGTCTCCGCGATTTGACAAGCGAGTAGCCGTCCGGGCCGCTGAGGCCAGTCATTTTTTCGAAAAGCCTCGGGTCGCTGTGCTTGGCATCCCTGGCGGTGCTCCGCCGCGCGCCCCCGATCTCCATGGCATAGCGCTCGTCCTTGAGGTCCCTCAGGCGCGGCGGAAGCGGAGGCGGTGGTTCAGGGCTCTGGTCGGGCGGAGGCAAGTTACGAAGTTTTCGGAGTTCAGTTTTCAGCCGGGAGGCGGGGGAATCGGGGGAGTTGGCCGGGCTTCCTGGGCTACGTGGCGATGGAGCGCGCGGAGCCCTCGTGCCTGAGTTCCGGGGCCACGGCGATCTGCGCCGCCTCGGGGTCGAACGGGCTGCCCTCGCCGAGAAACGCTGCAATTCTTTCCGCCGTGCCTCTGGGATCGCGCAACGCCTCATGATACTTCACGTCCAGCACATCCAGAATGCCGCGCCGCCGCAGGTGCATCAGCATCGTCCGGACCCGGGCGACCTGGCTCTGGAAAGTCCGCATCAACGCCTCGTCGGAGATCGCCGCGCCGTCCTTGCCCAGGCGCTGGAGCATCTTCTTCTGCGAAGCCACGATCTCCTCCAGTGGCCGATGCATCATGACAAAGCGGTAGCGGTGCTGGTGCGGCAGATGTGGCAGCAGTTGGGCCACGATCTTCACCGCCTTGCCCTTTGCGTCATCGATCCAGCCCGCGTCTTTGCCCAGCTTGCGCGCCATGTCGTGCTCAAGATAGCCCCGCTCGTTGCTGGCGTCTGCGGGTCGGTGGTCGTCTGCCATCACGGGGATACCTCCTGCCAGCAGCATCTGCATCATCATGGAGGTGCCCGAGCGCGGAAGCCCGGTCACCACCACCACCGTCTCCGCCAGCGGCGGTAGCTCCGGCGCGGGAGCGGGAGCAGCCCCGGGCGCTTCCTCGAAGGTTTCGCCGCTGCCGCCACCGCCACTGCCGCCACTGCCGAACTGTGCCCGGAACTCCTGTGGGTGCAGCTCCTCTGGCGTCTCCAGCGCCTGCTGCCGCGTCACCCGTTGCCGGGCCTCCCGCGCCAGCAGCCGGTGCCGCGCGTGCGCGCTCCAGTCGGCCCGTTCCTTGAGACAGAACGTCGCCAGCGCGCGGTGCGCCGCCGGATAGACCGGATTGATCGCGATCGCGCGCTGCAGCGCCACCTCCGCCTCGTCGGTGCGTCCCAGCTTCCACAGGGCGTGCCCGGCCAGATAGTGCGCCGGGGCGTAGTGGAAGTGCTGCCCGGCCGCGGTGGCCGCGGAACGTGCCGCCGCCTCCCAGTCACGCCGCCGGTAGGCCGCCTGCGCCAGCCCGTAGTGGGCCTGCGCCGTCAGCTCGTCCAGCTCCAGCACCTTACCAAAGTGTTGCGCCGCGCCCTCCCAGTCGCGCTTCGCCAGGCAAACATCTCCCATCTTGAGAAACAGGCTGGGAAGGTTCGCCGTCTGCGCCCCTGCCGCCTGCCCCAGCACCCGTAGCGCTTCGTCGTGCCTTCCCTCCAGGTGCAAGAGCGATCCCTCCAGAAACGCGAACGCTCGCGGGTTGATCCCGGCATGGCCACGCAGGCGGCGCAGCCGACGCCGATCCTTCTCCGGCACGTTCTCCCAGTCGATCCCGCGCTCCCCGGCTGCGGCGTCGTCATCTTTCTCTTTCTCTTTCTCCGTCTCCGTCTCCGTCTCCGTCCCATCCGGTTTGGCGGCGGGGAAGTCCTTCCGGAACTGCTCCAGCATCTCCTCTACCTTCTCCCCGGCGGACGCCGCCGTCTCCTGCTTGCGCCGCAGCAGCAGCGTCATTGTCTCCCGTGCCTCCAGCACGAGGCGTTCCGCCAGGTCCGCCTCCAGCAGATGCACGCCGAACCGGCTCTCCTCCGGCCAGCGTTCCCACAGGTCGGAGAAGATGCGCCGCGCCTCGGCATGTCTGCCGCCGTCCGCCCAGGCCATGGCCAGGTTGTACTGCAACTCGCGCGTCGTCTCCTCCACTGCCTTGCCCGTGTCCTCGTCCGGCTCGTCGATGTAGCCCAGCTCCACCAGTTGCCGGATCGCCTCCCGGGCATCGACCGGATCCAGCCGCGTCTCCGGCGGGTGCCGTCCGTCGTCGCCCGCCACCGCGTCCCAGGAGTCGATGAATACCGGCGGCTGCGGATCGGAGAAGATCGAAGTGAGCACCCGTCCGTCCATGTCCCGCCCCGTCGGCAGCCCGAAGCACGCCAGGATCGTCGGCGCGATGTCCAGCACGCTCGCGCCGAAGACGATGTCGTCCTGCCGGATGCCCGGCCCGCTGGCGACGAAGATGCCGAACTTCCGGTGCTCCGCCGCCGGTCCGGCCGGCTCGTTCGGCAGGCTGCGCGGACGCAAGTGGTCCGGGTGGAAGCCGTGGTCGCTCATGAGGATCACCGTCGTGTCCGGCCCCGCCAGCTCCAGCAGCGTCCCCAGCATCATGTCGTGGTAGATGTAGGCGTTGCGCACCACGTCCCGGTAGAGGGCGAAGTCCTCCTCGCTCACCCAGGCCAGACGCGGCGGGTGATACTTCTGGAAGGCGTGGCCGAAATGGTCGATGGCGTCGTAATAAACCGCCACGAAGTCCCAGTCCGGCCGCCGCATCATCAGATGCGTCGCCGCCGCGTGGATGCCGGAGCACTCGGCAAAGATTTTCGCCACCGTGGCCAGGCGCTTGTCCTTCTCCTGGTCGATCTCCGGGGCCCGGGGGACGAAGTTGCGCAGCATGTCCCCTTCCAGCTCGTGCGGGTGGATGCGCAGCTCCGCCAGTTCCGCCGCCAGCTCCGGCGGATGCACCGTGCCCTGGCGCATCGGCCACGGCTTGCCCAGCGGTGCCACCGCCTGCTGGAAGTGGTTCGACACCATGCTGCCACGGATCGGTTCCGCCGGGCTGCTCGGCCACCAGCCCACCACGTGCGAGGTCTTCCCCTGCTGGTGCAGGATGTTCCACACTGCCTTCGTCTTGCGTGACAGGTTCGTGATCGGCCGCACCGTCCCCGTGTCCGGATCCGGCTCGGAGAAGCCGTGGATCCCGTGCTTGTAGGGCCGCTTCCCCGTCGCGATCGACGTCCACAGCATCGGCGAATAGATCGGTTGCAGCGTCGCCAGGTTCCCCATCACCCCGTGCTCCACCAGGCGCGCCACGTTCGGCATCAGGCCCTCGTCCACCAGGGGCGAGATGACCTTCCAGTCCGCCGCGTCCCAGCCGACGAGAAGAAGCTTTTGTAAATGAGAGGTCAGAAGTTAGCCTTCTTCCTTCGGAAAAGCACCAGTCCCGCCGCCCCCAGCGCCAG
>JAQCJS010000152.1 GCA_027592975.1 Chloroflexota bacterium | reverse complement strand
CCGAAGCCCCTCACCCCAACCCTCTCCCGAAACCGGGAGAGGGGGCCGGATCGGAACACCTGCCACTGCCATCGCGGATGCCGCGCACGACCGTGTTGGGGGCCTCGGAACGCTGGCAACGCCGGGGGGAACGCGTTATCGTCCGCCGCACCACGCCACCTCGTGCGTGTTGCTGAGGGGGAGGCCAACCGTGCCCAACGGCCCACTGTCCGGAATCCGCGTCTTCGACCTGACCATCGCCATGGTCGGGCCGTGGTGCGCGATGCAACTCGGCGCGATGGGCGCCGACGTCGTCCACGTCGAGGCGAAAGAGGCCGTCCGCGGCGGCGTGCCGCCCAGCATCAACGGCACCTCCATCGGCTACATCACCTGGAACATGAACAAGCGCGGTATCCAGTTCGACCTGAAGGCGCAGGACGACCGCGTGGACGCGTACGAGTTGCTGAAGACGTGCGACGTCTTCCTGATGAACATGCGCCCGGACGTGGCGGGACGCCTCGGCGTGGACTACGAGTCGCTGTCGAAGATCAACCCGGGCATCGTCTACATCGCGGTCACCGGGTGGGGCCAGACCGGCCCCATGCGCGACCTCCCCGGCGCGGACGGCCAGATCCAGCACTACACCGGCTTCGGCTCCGCGAACGGCGTGGAGGGCACCGAGGAAGGCGAGATCTACCGCCACTTCACGCAGATGGACGCGACCACGGGCAACTACGCCTGCCAGGCGATCCTGATGGGCCTGCTCGCCCGCAAGAAGACCGGCAGGGGCCAGCGCATCGACGTCTCGATGCTGCGCGCGACCTCGGCGCTGCAGACCGGGCGCATGACGGAGCACCTCGCCTCCGGGCAGGATCCGAAGCCGCTGGGTCACAAGTCCCAGTCCGTCGCGCCCAGCCAGGCGGTCCTCTGCCACGACCAGCGCTACCTGGGCGTGGAGGCGACCAGCGAGGCGGAGTGGCGCGCGCTCTGCACCGCCACCCGCAGGCCCGAGCTGATCGAGGACGCCCGCTTCGCGACGAACTCCGACCGCGTGGCGCACCGCGACGAGTTGTCCACGATCCTCGATCCGGTGTTCGCGGCGATGCCGCTGGACTACTGGGTGATCGAGCTGAACAAGGCCGGCGTGCCGAACGGCCGGCCGATGCGCTGGGACGAGATCCGCAACCACCAGCAGGTGCTGGCGAACGACTACCTGGTGGAGATCGAGACGAAGTCGTGGGGGACGGTCTGGACGGGCGGCCCGCCGTGGCACTTCTCGCAGACACCCGCGAAGTGGTTCCGCACGCCGGAGCTGGGTGAGCACCGCGAGGAGATCATGCGCGACGTGCGCGAGGGCCGACCGGTGGTCTCGCACGCCGCCGAGGCCTCGCTTTCGGGAGGGAAGCAGTAGTGCCGGGGCCACTGGACGGATACCGCGTCGTCGAACTATCCGAGGGTGTCGCGGGCCCCTACGCCGCGATGGAGCTGGGCGACGCCGGCGCGGACGTGCTGAAGATCGAGCAGGTCGCGGGCGACCGCGCGCGGGGATGGGGCTCCGCCGCGAAGGGTGACCTGGGCGCCTCGTTCCTCGGCATGAACCGCAACAAGCGCAGCGTGGCGCTCGACCTCGACTCCGAGGACGGCGTCGCCATCGCGAAGCGGCTGCTGCAGGGCGCGGACGTGGTGATCGCGGACGCGGGCTGGAGCAGGCACCCGGATCTGCAGCCGGAGGCGCTGATCACGGACAACCCCGGCCTCGTCTACCTCCACATCTCGGAGTACGGCGAGCACGGGCCGATGTCCGGCCGCGCGCCCTACGGCGAGCTGTCCGCGCAGCTGGCGTCCGAGGCGACGACCTCGCTCGGCGTCCTCGGCGAGGCGCCCGTCCGCGTCTCCGTGGACGTGGCGCAGATGTTCACCGGCATCTACGGCGTGCAGGCGATCGTCGCCGCGCTGTACGCGCGGGACACCGCGGGCGGCCAGCGCATCGACATTTCGCTCTTCGGGACGATGGTGGCGATGCGTTCCACGCTGTGGGTCGCGCTCGCCAACCCGGACGAGTGGTGGGGCTTCCACCTCGATTCCTACGTGAAGCCGCGCGACTTCGGGTACGCCTGCCAGGACGGGCGCGTCTACTTCTCGCTGGCCAAGCCGACGCAGGATCAGCGCGACGACCTGTACCGCGAGTTCAACATGGAGTGGGTGCGACAGGACCCGCTGTTCGACCTGCTAAACACGGACACGGCCGGCGGTACCAGCCGCTACTCGCACGTGGTGAAGCCGCTCTGGGAGCGCGCCTTCAAGGATCTGCCGCGGCAGAAGGTGATCGATGCCGTCCGCAAGACCGGCGGGTGGGCGTTCGAGAAGAACACCTACTCCGAGCTGATGGCCACGGAGCAGGCGCAGTTCATCGGCCTGATCGACACGCAGGAGCACCCGGGCATCGGCCCCGTCTCCACGGTCGGCATCCCGTGGGAGTTCGCGGACACGCCTGCCTCCGTGCGGCGGCCCGCGCCGCGCCTGGGCGAGCACGCGGACGAGGTGCTGGCGGAGGCCGGCTACTCACCGAGCGACATCAGCGGCCTCCGGTCGAGCGGCGTCCTGGGCGGGGTGACGGCGACGCCGGCGAGGTAGCCCGCACCGGACGACAGCGCAGGCAAGAGGCCCCGCCACCGGTTGTGCGGGGCCTCTTCGTGCCCCCTGCACCGCGGCATCACCACGCTGGTACGCCGCGTGCGACGCCTCCGCTACCATCCCCCGGCGCACCATCCTACGAGGCGGGCGCGCGGCACGAGGAGGCACGGCATGGCTGATCAGACGGTACGCATCGGGCACATCGGCGCGGGGCGCTGGAGCAAGAACGTCATCCTCCCCGCGCTCCAGCAGATCCCCGGTGTGGAGCTGGTCACCGTCGCGAACAGCAGCGCGGAGAGCAGCGCCGCCGTCGCGCAGCAGTCCGGCTTCGCGCGCACCGCCGCCGACTGGCGCGAGGTGATCGAGGCGTCCGACGTGGACGCGGTGATCCTCGGCACGCGCACGGAGCTGCACGCGGGCGTGGTGGAGGCGGTCCTCGGCTCGGGCAAGCACCTGCTGATGATGAACGCGATCGCGCGCACCGCGGAGGAGGCCGCGAGCATGGTGGAGGCCTCCACCGCCGCGCCGCGCCAGGTCGCGCTGGTCTACCCCGCCGTCTTCGGGCCGTTCTACGTGAAGGAGGATGCCGCGATGACGGCGATCCTGGAGTCCGGCGTGGTGGGCGAGGTGCTGCACGTCCGCACGTCGTGGCAAACGCCGTTCTTCGGCCTGGGCAGCATGTTCGAGCCGTGCCACCGCTGGTTCGGCGAGCACGCGCGCGTCCTGGGCTGGCGCAAGCAGTACGACGCCCCGCCCACCACCACGCCCGAGGGACGCGAGCTGCGCCCGCAGATGAACCTCGCGCTCGCCGAGCTGCACAGCGGCGCGACGATCTCGTACGAGCACAGCACGATCGCCGGCGGCGCGCAGGCGCGCGTGGAGGTGCACGGCACGGACGGCACGCTGCTGGCCTACGCAGGCGGTCAGGACGTCGGCGGCTTCTTCCGCGCCTCGAAGGACGGCAAACAACTCCAGCCGATCGCGCTGCCGGACGACCTCGAGGCGTCGCTTGGCACGCCGCTCGCCGTGGAGGCGGAGTTCATCGCCGCCGTGCGCGGCGCGCGCCCCGCGGCCGCCGCCATCCCCCGCTTCGTTGAGGGGCTGCACATGCTCCAGTTCACCGAGGCATGGTCGGCCTCGCGTGACTCCCGTGCGTGGCGCGACCTGCCGGACGCCTAGCTCGCGCCTCGGCTAGCCCTGAGCCGCGAGGCGCGCCTTCACCGCCGGGATCACCTCGGTCGCGATGCGCTCCATGTACGAGGGCGGGTCGCCCGCCTGCTTCGCGAGCGGCGTCGGCACCGGCTGCGGCACCACGATCTCGAACGGGATGCCTAGCGACAGCACCTGGACCAACTGGTCGGTGACCTGCTCCGCCGTACCACGCACGGAGAAGTAGTCGGCCGCCTCGACCGGCAGGAAGTCGACGATGCGCCCCGACTCCGTGGGGTCGGGGTGGTGGTGGAAGTCCGGGTGCACCAGCGGCTGGAGCGTGTGCACGTCCGGCCCGTTCCATTCGAGGCCCGCGGTGGCGAAGAGGTGCGGCGAGAACTCGTAGTACCCGGCCGCCATCGACTTGCCGATGAGCAGCGCGCGCTCCGCGTCGTCCGTCAGCACCGTGTGCACGACCAGGCCGAGGCGCACGGCGCCAGGATCGCGCCCGGCCTCCTCCGCACCCTTGCGGATGCTCGTGACGGCGCTGTGCAGCACCTCCGGGTGGGTGCCCGCACGGATGAACACGCCGTCCGCCACGCGCC
>JAQCJS010000151.1 GCA_027592975.1 Chloroflexota bacterium | reverse complement strand
GACTCGACCCGCCGATCCACAGCGGCAGCGGCGACGGCCTGGGCAGCGGCGCGATGCGCACGTCCGCGTAGCGGTAGTGCGTGCCCTGGTGCGTCACGCTCTCCCCCGTCCACAGGCGCGCGATGATCGAGAGCGCCTCGTCCATGCGCGCGCCGCGGTGGGCACGGTCGGCCGAGGTCGCCCGGAACTCCGGCGCGTTGTCGCTGCCGACGCCGAAGGCAGGCAGGAACCGGCCGTTGCTGATGAAGTCGATGGTCGCGCACTGCTTGGCCACGACCAGCGGGTCGCGCAGCGGGAGCACCAGCACGGTCATCCCGAACTTCAGCCGCCGCGTCCCGCCCGCGAGCGCGGCGAGCGCCGTCAGCGGCTCCAGGTACGGCTCCGTGGAGACGAGGCGATCCGTCTGCCAGATCGAGTCGATCTTGCTGTCCTCGCACGTCTCCACCCAGCGCCACATGCCGGCGGGCGAGGAGAACGGGAACGTGGACATGCTCAGGCCGATGCGGACGCTCATCGATCATCCCTTCGCGCCGGCGGATCGTAGCGCCCAGCCGGGCCGCGCGCCTCGCAGCGAACAGGAGCGCCCTCGCGGGCGCTCCTGTTGCGTACTCGCCTCGACGTGCGGGCTAGTAGATGACGGTGCGGTCCTGGCCGGGGTCGACGGCCATCGTCTCGCCGGTGATCGCGCTCGCCTGAGCCGAGGCGAGGAAGAGCACGATGTGCGCGGCGTCCGAGGAGACCACGCGCCGCCCGATCGGGGGAACGCGCGCCTCGGCCTCGGCGATCGCCTGCTCCAGCGTGATGCCGCGCGACTTCGCGTCGTACTCCAGGCGCATCGGCTCGCGGTCGGTGTCGGAGGGGCCGCCCGGGTGCACGGCGTTGACGGTGATCTTGTCCTTCGCGACGTCCAGGGCGATGCCCTTCGTCATGTTGATGATCGCCGCGTTGTTCGCGCCGGCGCTGCCGCCGCCCGCCCGGGCCGCCTGCCCTGCGACGTTGACAATGCGACCCCAGCCCGCCTGCTTCATGTGCGGCAGCACCTCGAACATGGCGCGGAGGTAGCCAAACGCCTTCACGTTGAAGTGCGCGATCCAGTCGTCCACCGTCAACTCCGTGGAGGAGCCGTAGGGGAACGAGGCGGCGTTGTTGACCAGGATGTCCACGCCGCCGAACTGCTGCCCGGTCGCGGCGACCATGCGCTTCACGTCCTCGGTCTGCGTCATGTCCGCGGAGATCGCGACGACTTTGCCGCCGGTCGCCTCGCTGATCTCCTTCGCCGCCTGCTCGAGGCGATCGAGGCGGCGCGCCACGATGACCACGTTCACGCCCTGCCCGGCGAGCGCGGTCGCGCACGCGCGGCCGATGCCCACGCTGCCGCCGGTGACGATCGCCGTCTTGCCGCTGATGCCGTAATCGATCATGGGAGCCTCTCCAGTGATGCCGGCCGCACTGAGCGGACGCGAGGCCCGCATGCTACTCGCTCCCGGCGCGGACGCAACGTTCCCAGCCGCGGCCCATGCCGTACGTGCTACGCGAAGCCGTACAAGCGCGCCGGGTTGTCCACCATGATCTGCCGCCGCACCCGCTCGTCCGGCACCCACTCACCGAGCAGGTTGAACAGCTCGGCCGAGGAGACCCAGTCGAACGAGAGGTGCGGGTAGTCGCTGCCCCAGATCAGGCGATCCGGGGCCACTTCGGCCAGCGCGCGGGCGAAGGGGGCCGCGTCCGCGAAGTTTTCGGCCGTGGACACGCGGTAGGCACCGGTGAGCTTCACCCAGCAGCGACCCGGCCCCTCATCGCCCCGCTGCGCGCGCAGCACATCGAGGAGCTCCTGGAAGCCCTCCTGATCCACGCCGTCCTGCGCCAGGAACATGCCCATGTGCGCCACGGTGAAGTCCACCGGCAGCCGCGCCAGCACCTTCTGGAACAGCTCGCGCGTCAACCAGCCCGGCGTAAGGAAGTCCAGGCTCCACCCGCGCGCGGCGCAGCGCTCCGCCATCCGCTCGATCCTCCGCAGCATGGAGTCGGCGAGGCCGGGCGTGGGCGGGTGGACCGGCGAGACGTTGATGCGGACGCCGCGCACGCCCAGCGCGTGCAGGCGATCGAACTCCTCGCCCGGCGCGTTCTCGTCGATATCGACGATGCCGCGCGCCCGCTCCGGGCCGACGGCGCGCAGGGCGTCCTCGAGACAGCGGCTGTCGCGCCCGTAGCCGCTGGGCTGCACGAAGACGTGCCGCTGGATGCCGAGCTTCGCGGCGAGCTGCAGGTAGTCCTCGAGCGGCGCGAGGGGCATCGGATAGCGGAGGTCGGGCGTGCCCGCCGGGTACTGCTCGATCGGGCCGAAGACATGGAAGTGCGCGTCCGTCGCCAGCGCGGGCGCCTGCCACCCCACGGGGGTCGGGTCGTCGTGGGTCATGCCGTCTCCTCCCCTGCTACTTCGCCGCGAGGGCGGCTGCGACGCCGCTCTTGAACGCCTCGGCCCCCTGTCGCAGCAGGCCGAGCGCGGGGATGGTGACGAACTGCGCACCGTCTCGTACCAGGTCGGCGATGCCGCTGTAGTCGGTCACGCCGTTGCCGCCGATGCCGGCCCACCTGCCCGCCGCCTTCGTGCGGCGCACCACGTCTGCCATCGCCGCGCGCACCTCGGCGGCCGGGGGGTGTCCCATGCTCTGTCCGAGGTCGCCGGAGGCGACATGCACCACGTCGACCCCCGGCACGGCGAGGATGCTGTCGAGGTTCTTCACCGCCTCGACCTCCTCGCACATCGGGATCACCAGCACGTTGTCGTTGATGAAGGCCATGGATTCGGTGCGCGGAACGTTCACGCCGTAGTCGTGCGCGCGGCCACTCGCGGAGCCTCGATGCCCCTGCGGGTGGTAACGCGAGGCGGCGGCGACGGCTCGCGCCTGCTCCGCGGTGTTGATGTGCGGGATGATCAGCCCCTGCACACCCCGGTCCAGGAAGCGCAGGATCGTGGAGTCGTCGTGGTTGGGGATGCGCGCGATTGGCGTGATGCCGGTGACCTCCGCGGCGCGCACCATGTGCTCCACCTGGTCAACCGTCATCGAGCCGTGCTCGCAGTCGAGGAAGACGAAGTCGAACTCCAGCAGCCCGAGCAGCTCGACGATCTCCGGCGAGAAGCCGCTGACGATCCCGCCGAGGACCACATTGCCTTCGGCGAGCTTCGCCTTCGTGGTGTTGACGCGCATCCGTGCCTCCTCGCCCTACCGGGCCGCCCGCGCAGTGTAGCGGCGGCGTCCCGCACGGACGCGGCGCGCGCCCGCTAGACTGCCGGCGCAGGGCGAGACGGCGAGACGGCGAGTCGGAGGACACAATGTTCGAGGTGCGGCTGATCACGCGCGAGGAGATCCCGGCCTTCATCCGCGTCCATTCGATGGTCTACGGCCGCCACCCGAGCGAGACGTACCTCCGGCAGGCGAACGAACGCTTCGATGAGCAGCGCGACATCGGCGCGTTCGATGGCGACACGCTGATCGGCAGCAGCGTGATCCACGACTTCCGGCTGACGCTGCCGGGCGGCGCGGTGGAGCGGGCCGGCGGCATCACGAACGTCGCCGTCCAGCCCACGCACCGGCGTCGAGGCGCTCTCACCGGGCTGATGCGCGATCACATGACGCGCCTGCACGCGGACGGCATCCCGTTCGCCATGCTCTGGGCCTCCGAGAGCCTGATCTACCACCGCTTCGGCTACGGCCTGTCCACCTGGACGGAGCGCTGGCGCCTCGAGCAGCCGCGCACGACGCTCCTCGCCGAGCACCCCGAGGACGGCGCGGTCGAGTTCGTGGACGCGGAGACGGCACGCGCGGAGTGGCCGGAGGTGATGACGCGGGCGATGGCCGGACGCCCCGGCTTCTTCCCGCGCAACCGCATCTTCTGGGAGGTCTTCCAAGAGGATCTGCCGGAGCAGCGCGACGGGGCGAGCGCGTACTTCCACGTGGTCTACCGCGCCGGCGGGCGCATCCAGGGTTACGCCACCTATCGCGTGGCGAACCGCTGGCCGGAGCGCATCTTCGCGAACGACCTGCGCATCCGCGAGGTGATGGCGGTCACGGACGAGGCGGCACGGGCGCTCTGGCACTTCCTTCTCGGCATCGATCTGATCGGGGAGGTGTTCGCGGATCTACGCCCGCTGGACGACCCGCTGCCGTGGATGCTCGCCGACACCCGCCGGCTCCGGCGCGGCGTGCAGGACGGGATGTGGCTCCGGCTGGTGGACGTACGCGCCGCACTGGAACGGCGCGCCTACACCACCACCGGCTCGATCGTCCTCGAGGTGCGCGATGCGTTCTGCGAGTGGAACGCCGGGCGCATCCGGCTAGAGGTCTCGCCGGAGGGCGCGCGCGTGAC
>JAQCJS010000150.1 GCA_027592975.1 Chloroflexota bacterium | reverse complement strand
GAGTAGAGGGTGCACCACGTGTCCTCGCCGCCGGCGATGCGCGTGAGGTACGTATCACGTTGGGCAGCCGAGCCGAACATCCGGATCGCCGGGCCGACCCACTGCACGCCGGCGTCCACCGCGCCGGGCATGGCGAGGTAGGCGGCCTCGTCCTGCTGGATCGCCTGCTGGATGGGGCCAGCGGCGAGCCCGCCCAGATCTTCCGGCCAGCCGAGCGCCAGCCAGCGGCGATCCGCCAGCGCGCGGCGGACGGCCGCCGCGACCGCTTCGTGCTCGTCCCGGGGAACGTCGCCCAGGAAGGCGCGGTCAGACCAGCCGGCGGGGAGGCGGGCCTGCAGGAAGGCGCGCAGATCGGCGCGGAAGCGCTCCTCGTCCGGGGAGAAGGTGAAGTCCACGGTGCCTCCGGTGGGCGCGACGGCGGGGCGTCCGCCCGGCCGCATCGCCTCGACCGCCAGTCTAGCAAGGGGCTTAACCTGTGCCGGGGCCGCTTCCGGGGTGCGGTGGTACCATCGAGGAGCCGGCAGTTCTGACGGTGATCCGACGACGAACGCGGCAGCGTGGCCGTCCCCGTTCCTCCGTGGAGGACCCCGGGCGCTTCGTGGTCGCCCGGGACCCCGGGTTCCGAGATCTGTGGTGCTGGAGCGCAGGGGAGCCGCGCGTGTTCCAAGAGATGGCCGTCTTCACCGGGAACGCCCACCGTGAGCTCGCCGAGGCGATCTGTCGCCACCTTGAGATGTCGCTGGGCGACTGCGAGGTGTTCGAGTTCTCGAACGAGGAAGTGTTCGTCCGCTACCTGGACAACATCCGCGAGCGCGACGTGTTCATCATCCAGCCCATCGTCTCGCCGGTGAACACGCGGCTGATGGAGTTGATGATCATGATCGACGCGGCGAAGCGCGCCTCCGCGGGCCGCATCACCGCGGTGGTGCCGTACTACGCGTACGGTCGCTCCGACAAGAAGGATCAGCCGCGCGTCCCCGTCACCGCGCGCCTCGTCGCGAACTTCATCGAGGTGGCGGGTGCGGATCGGGTGCTGACGCTGGACATGCACGCGGGGCAGATCCAGGGCTTCTTCAACATCCCGCTGGACGAACTGACGGCGTTCCCGCTGATCGCGGAGCACTTCCGCGCGAAGAACCTGCCGGCGCCCGTAGTGGTGGCGGCGGATGTCGGGCGCGCGAAGCTGGCGCGCGAGATCGCGGGCCGCATCGGCGGCGACATCGCGATCGTGGACAAGAAGCGCGACGGCAACACGGACCACGCGGAGGCGCTCACCATGATCGGTGAGGTGGAGGGCCGTGACTGCCTGATCATCGACGACGAGGTGCTGACCGGCGGGACGGTAGCCTCGGCCGTGCGCCTGCTGCGCAGCCGCGGGGCGCGCTCGGTGCGCGTGGCGTGCGTGCACCCGGTGATGGCTGAGAAGGCCTTCACGGTGCTGGACATCCCGGAAGTAGATGAAATCGTCTACACGGACTCGCTTCCGTTGGTGCACGGAACCTTCAAGAACGTCCCGACGTCTGTACTGTCGGTGGCGCCGCTCATTGGTGACGCGATGCACCGGATCCACACAGGTGGCTCCGTGGGCGCGCTGTTCCGGTAGCGGGCCGCATCCGGACGCGCAGTGAGCGCGTCCCAGGGAGGCTGATCCGCATGGTCGGCATATTCCGAAGGCTCCTTGGTGGTGGCGACTCTAACGAGCGCGTCGTCAGCAAGATGCAACCGCTGGTGGATCGCATCACCGCGTTCTCCGAGGAGTGCGCTGCCTACTCGGATGACGAGTTGGCTGCGAAGACCGGGGAGTTCCGCGCGCGCCTGGATGACGGCGCGACGCTGGACGACCTGCTGCCGGAGGCGTTCGCGGTGATCCGCGAGGCGATCGCCCGGAAGAAGGGCGAGCGCGCCTACGACGTGCAGTTGATGGGCGCGATCACGCTGCATCGCGGCGAGGTCGCGGAGATGCGCACCGGCGAGGGCAAGACGCTGGTCGCGACGATCGCTATCTACCTCAACGCGCTCGACCAGCAGGGTTTGCACTCGATCACCGTGAACGACTACCTCGCGCGTCGTGACGCGCAGTGGTACGCGCCTGCGCTGGACATGCTGGGGATCACCATCGGTGTGATCCAGAACCAGGGCGGCGGGTTCCGGTACAGCAGCGACGTGATGTCCGACGTGGCGACGTTCGAGCATCTGATCCCGGTGACTCGCGCGCAGGCGTACGAGGCAGACGTCACCTACGGCACGAACAACGAGTTCGGTTTCGACTACCTGCGCGACAACATGGCGACGTTGATGGAAGGGCGCGTGCAGCGCAGCCGTCACTACGCGATCGTGGACGAGGCCGACAGTGTGCTCATCGACGAGGCGCGCACGCCGCTGATCATCAGCGGCCCGGCTCAGGACGACACCAGCATCTATCCGCGCTTCGCCGCGCTGGTTCCCGCGCTCCGCGAGGGGCGTGACTACACGGTGGATCTGAAGCAGCGCGCGGTGCGCCTGACGGAAGAGGGAGTGGACGCGCTGGAGCGCGGCATCGGCGTGGACAACATCTACTCGCCGGAGAACTTCCGCCTCACTCGCTACATGGAGGCCGCGCTCCGCGCGCAGGTGATCTACCAGCGCGACCGCGACTACGTGGTGAAGGACGGCGAGGTCATCATCGTGGATGACTTCACCGGACGACTGATGGAGGGGCGCCGCTGGTCGGACGGCTTGCACCAGGCTGTAGAGGCCAAGGAGCGCGTCAAGATCCAGCAGGAGACCCAGACGTACGCCACGATCACGATCCAGAATTACTTCCGGCTGTACCAGAAGCTCTCCGGCATGACCGGCACCGCCATCACGGAGGCGGAGGAGCTGGACAAGATCTACAAGCTGGACGTGGTGATGATTCCCACGCACGTTCAGATCGCGCGCGCGGATATGCCCGACCTGGTCTACAAGACGGAGGCGGGGAAGTGGCGCGCGGTGGTTGCGGACATTGAGGAGAAGCATGCCGAGGGGCGGCCGATCCTGGTCGGCACGGTCGCCATCGAGACGTCCGAGATGCTGTCGGAGCTGCTGCGGCGCAAGGGCGTGGAGCACGAGGTGCTGAACGCGAAGCAGCACGCACGCGAAGCGCAGATCGTGGCGCGTGCGGGCCAGCGCGGCGGGGTGACCATCGCCACGAACATGGCCGGCCGCGGTACGGACATCAAGCTGGGCGAAGGCGTCGCCGGCATCGGCGGTCTTCACGTCATCGGCACGGAGCGGCACGAGGCGCGGCGCATCGACAACCAGTTGCGTGGACGGTCCGGCCGCCAGGGAGACCCGGGATCGACGCGGTTCTTCGTGTCGTTCGAAGACGACCTGATGAAGCGCTTCGCGCCGGACTGGCTGCCGGGGATGATGTCGCGCCTGGGCCTGGATGACGACACGCCGATCGAATCGAAGATGGTGACGCGGGCGATCGAGCAGGCGCAGGAGCGCGTGGAGTCGCACAACTTCGACATCCGCAAGCACGTGGTCGAGTACGACGACGTGATGAACACGCACCGCGACGTGATCTACACGGAGCGCAACAAGGTTCTGGCGGGCGAGTCCATGCGGGACACCGTGCTGACGCTCCTGGAGGAGGAGATCGAGTCGTTAGGCGCGGCGCTGCTCCAGTCCCCGCCGGACATGGAGGCGTTCCGCACGGCGATCGACACGATCGTGCCGGTGCTGCCGGAGGGCGCGCTGGATGACGGCCTCTCCGCCGAGGAGGCGATCGACGAGGCGATCGCGATCGTCGACGAGCGGTACCAGTCGCTGGAGGACGAGGTCGGCGAGGCAACGCAGCGGCTGGTGGAGCGGCTCGTGCTGCTCCGCACGATCGACGCGCTGTGGGTGGAGCACCTCACGGCGATGGACGAGATGCGGCAGGGCATCGGCCTGCGCGCGTACGGCCAGGCCGACCCGCTGGTCGCGTACAAGCGCGAGGCGCACGACATGTGGGGCCAGTTGCTGGAGCGCATCCGCGAACTCGTGACCCGACAGGTCTTGCACGCTCGGCTGACGACGCAGGCGGCGGAAGACGCGCTGGCGCGCGAGCAGGCACCGACGCGCGTGCAGGTGAGCGGCCCCGCGGATCCCGACGCCGGCGACTCCGAGGCGCGCGCGGGGGCATCCACCGCGACCGCGACGCGGGTCACCGCGAAGGTGGGCCGCAACGAGCCCTGCCCGTGTGGCAGCGGCAAGAAGTACAAGCGCTGCCACGGTAGCTAGCCCGCGCACGGGCTCGCTCCTGTGCGCCGCCCCATGCTTCCGCAGATCGCGAGCGTCTGTCCGTGCCGCCCGTGAGCGGACGCCCGGGTACAATGACTGCGTATGTCCTCATCAACTGACACCTCGGACGCGGC
>JAQCJS010000149.1 GCA_027592975.1 Chloroflexota bacterium | reverse complement strand
GGATCGAGGGCGTGAGCGCGCCGGCCGTCCGGCGGCCGGCCTCCGCCGCACGCTCCGCCGCGCGCGTGACACGCGCGGTCTCAATGGACGCGGTGAGTCCGTCGCGGTTCACCAGCCACGACTCCTGCACCCCCGTGAGCGCTTCCAGCATCTGCGCGGGATCCAGGTAGGTCGTCTTCGCGATGACGTCGCCGTCACTCGTGAGGAAGGCGGTCGTTGGCCATCCGCCCGCGTTGTAGCGCGCGTTGATGTCCGGCCGCTCGTCCGTGTCCACGCGGATCGCGACGAACCGGCGGGAGATCAGGTCGATCACACGCTCGTCGGAGTAGGTGGTCTCGTCCATGACGTGGCACCAGTGGCACCACGTCCCGGAGATCGACAGGAGCACCGGCAGGTCGTCCCGGCGCGCGCGGTCGAACGCCTCGTCGCTCCACTCCTGCCAGGGAATGGCGCCGGCGCGGTTCGGTCGCGGGGAGAAATGAAAGGGGCCCGCGTCGATCACGCTGTCCTCATCGTCTCCAGTGCCGTTCTTGAATCCACGGCACGGATCGAGCGTACCACCCGGCGATCGCTTGTCCGCTGCGGGTTCACCCGGATGCTCGTCGCATCCCGCTCGCATCCGCTCGCATCGCCTCGCGCTCGCGCCGCACCACCCCGGCGTCCCGGACGTCAGAGCGCGCAGAACAGCTCCTGCGCCTCCCGGGGCGTGCCGTCCGCCTCCCACCGCTCGATGTTGCCGGTGGGCTGGAAGCCGTGCCGTGTGTACAGCCGCAGCGCGCGCTCGTTCCCGGACGCGACCCACAGTGACATGCCGGCCGCGCCCCACCCGGTGGCCCAGGCAAGCGCGCTCTCCATCAGCGCATCGGCCCACCCGTGCGCGCGCAGATCCTCGTCCACCCACATCGCGCCCAGCGTGCCGAAGTGCGGCGGCGCCTCGCTGATCGCGACGTACAGCGTCCCGGCCAGCGCGCCATCCCCACGGTCCACCACGAACAGCGCACGAGGATCGTCGCCCGCCACGGAGGCGGCCAGGTCGTCCCACAGCGTGTCCGGGTCGGCCAGCGCCTCGGCGAGCGTCTGCCCGTAGGCCTGCGGCTCCGCTTCAAGCGCGCGCAGGCGGACGGCGCGGTACGCGTGTCCCTCGTCCGCGCGGAGGCGTCGCAGTTCCATGGGTGCGAGGCGCTAGAAGCCGAGGTCCTCGTGCCCGAGGAGCGTCCGCGCGAACGACGCCTTGCCGAGGTGGCTGTTCCCGTGCGCGATCAGCACCTGGCCGATGTGCGCGGCGCGCGGCTGCTCGCCCCAGGGCTTCAGCAGCACAGCCTCCTGCAGGTACTCATCCGTCATCGCCGCGACGCGCGGCACGCACGCCGCTCGCAGCGCGCTGACGTAGTCGAGGAACAGCGCGGGGTCTGGGAAGCGCAGCGTGCGGGCCTCCTCCGTGCTCATCCCGGTGCCCTGCGCGACCTTCGGCAGCGCGAAGCGCTCGTGGTAGCCCTGAGCCAGCCACAGCGGCGTCTCGCGGTCGAAGACGAAGAACAGCACGTTGTCGATCGTCCGCGCCACGTGCCAGATGTCGAAGCCGATGGAGTTGGCCTGCTCGTGCGGCAGGTGGTTCAGCTCGTCCACGCTCAGGTCTTCGATGCTGCGGATGCAGTTCTCGAACACCCGGTCCAGCAGCAGCGCGTACGTCGCAGCCACCGTCGAGGTCGGCGCAGGCGTGGTCTCGGTCATGTGATCCTCGCGATCCTCGAACCGGTCGTGGTCGTTAGCGACGGCGTGACGCGAGGATGATCAACGCGCCTCCAAGCAGCAGCAGCAGGGGCCAGCCCAGTCCACCCAGGCCCCACTGCATCCACTAGAATACCGGCATCCGCTGGAACAGGAGCACGGCTCCGAACACGACGAGCGCGATGCCCAGCAGCAGCGCGCGGTTGCTCGGTTCGGCCGGCGCTGGCGGCGGAGCGTCCGGATCCGGCAGCGGCATGATCGCCCACAGCAGCCCGTACAGCAGCACCGCGCCGAAGCCCATGCTGAAGATCGCGAGCACGACGAACCCGATGCGGGCCAGCGCCGGCTCCACGCCGAAGTACTCCGCGATGCCGGCGCAGACGCCGCCCAGGGCACGATCGGTGCTGCGCGTGAGGCGGCGCGGTCCTGGTCGGTCGTGCATCAGATGCCTCCTGCCCGTCGGCGCATCGCCACGGGCGATCCCCGGAGATTATGCGCGTTCCTGAAGCAGCCGTTCGATCGTCTCCAGGTCGCCGTCCGAGATCTTGTGCAGGTTGCCGCGGAAGCACATCCCGAGCTTCTTCGGGCCGAAGTTGCGGGTCTTGTCCAGCAGGTCGGTGATGTCCCGCACGTCGATCGCGTTGCCGGGCTTCGCGATCACCACGGGCTTCGTCGCGATGCGGTACGGGTAGCCTTCACCCGGCTTGCCCTCGGACTCGAGGCCGATGTCGCTGGTGTCCTCGTACGCCTCGCCCGTCACCTCCACCACCCCGCCGAAGAGCACGTCCTTCGTCAGGTAATAGACGATGCGGTCGCCGGGGCGCATCTCGGATGACTGCTTCTGTCGCGACGCCTTGAACGGCGAGAGGTCGAAGCCGCGCTTCCGCAGCACCTCGAAGTTGTCGACCGTCCCCACGTTGATCCATGCCTGCATGACGCCGTTCCTCCGGATACGCGACGGCCCCGCCGAGGCGGGGCCGTCCCTGTGCTGCGATGCGCTCGCCGTCCGAGCCGCTAGTTGCAGGCGCGAGGCGTCCCGCCGTCGCCGGCCGTCTGGAACGACGACCCGCAGGCGCACGAGGAGGTGGCGTTCGGGTTGTAGATCGTGAAGCCGGACTTCATCAGATCCTCCACGTAGTCGATCTCCGCGCCGCTGATCATCGGCACCGAGTCACGGTCGACGACCACCTTGACGCCGCCCGTCGCCTCGATCACCTGATCCTCGGCTTCGACCTGGGAGGCGATCGCCATGCCGTACTGGTAGCCGGAGCAGCCGCCGCCGACCACGAAGACCCGGAGCATACCGTCCGGCTGCCCCTTGGACGCGAGCAGCGTCTGCGCCTTCGCCGCCGCCCGCTCGGTCACCGTGACCGTGGCCAAGACGCTCGGGATGGTGACCGGCGTGTTCGAGATCGGAGCGCCCATGCCTGCAAGACTCATCTCGTCCTCGTTCCGCTGACAGCACCATGCGGGTGCCGGTGATTCTCGTGTCCATGATACGCGCGCAGCGGATGGCTCGACAATTCGCACAGTCAGGAGTGTCTGAACGGCCCCGCCGGCTCGTGCGGCCACCCGCAGTCGCGTAACCGGCCAGCCAGCGGACGGTCAGCAGGATGCTCCGGGCACGCAGATCGTTCCGAGCCCTATCGGCAACTCCACCGACGGAGGATGCACCGGTGCCGGCGGCGCACTGGGGGGCCTCGGCATCGTACGGAGCGCCCCGAACCCGCGCGTGATGGTGCTCACCTATCACAAGCGAGAGATGTCCGGTCTACCCCTCGGTCGCCACGTAGCCACAGTGGAAGTCGTGCGGCAGATCCGCCGGCGGGATCGCCTCCACCCGCACGCCGAGGATGCGCGCAAGCATCCGGCGGTCGTGGTCGCATGCCCCCGCCTTGCCGCCGGTGAGCCGGGTGCACGGGCATCCCCGTCCCAGCAGCCGCACCGCGCCCGCCACGGGTTCCACCTCGAAGTCGATGCCCTCGTCCGCGACGAGGGCCACAGCAGACCGGACGCGCTCCTCCAGCGTGTGGCCGGTGATGCGCGGCGCGTACTCTGTCGCCAGCCGATCGGCCATCCGCTCGAAGACGAGCGCGGCGAGATCGCCGCCGGATCGCCCGGCGGTCTCGCTGGCGTCCAGGCCCACGATCTCGCTCAGCAGGCGCTGGGTCAGCCGGACGTAGTGGTGCGGGAAGAGGTCGGCGCCCGCCTCCGTCAAGGAGAAGAGGTGGCGAGGGCGCCCGGTGTGGCCTCGCACCTGGGTGACGGAGACGTAGTTGTCGCGCTGCAGGACGTCCAGATGGCGCCGCACCGTGGCGCCTGCCAGGCCCAGCTCCGCGGCGAGATCCTCCACGCCGGCGCGCTCGCGACGCCGGAGGATGGCGAGGATCTCCTCGCGGGTGCCGTCAACGTGCGCGGGCATGGATCGATGGTAGCAGCGTTAATCTCCTTTTCCAGCGAAATACGTGCTAAACCTCAGCGCCGCGCGGCGGCTACCCCTCCACGCCTATGATCGAGGCATGACCAGCACGCCCCCCCTGAGCAGCGGCCATCGGCGCGTCTACCTCGATCACGCGGCGACCACCCCGCCCGACCCGGCGGTGGTGGACGCGATGATCCCGTTCCTCCGTGAGCAGTGGCACAACCCCTCCTCCA
>JAQCJS010000148.1 GCA_027592975.1 Chloroflexota bacterium | reverse complement strand
GATCCCCCACGCGCGCGCCATCCCGGCGCAGCAGCGCGGGTGGCTCACCCGGTGCCGGGATCACGCGCCCGTACGCGGCGATCGAGAGACCGGTGGTCGCCGCGCGGACGATGTCGCCGCCCGCGACCCGCACGCCCATCGCCAGGCAGGCGTCCGCGATGCCGCGCGCCAGCCCATCGACATCCTCGATGCTGGTGTCGGGGCCGAGAAGCGTGGCGATCAGCAGGTACTGCGGTTCTGCGCCCATGGCGGCGAGGTCGGAGACGTTCGCGGCGACGGCGCGCCAGCCGGCGTCTGACATGCTCATGGTGTCACGGCGGAAGTGTGTGCCCTCGACCAGCGCGTCGATCGTGGCGACCGCGAGGCCATCGTGCGTCGCCCAGGCGGCGGCGTCGTCACCCGGCGGCACGACGATGTCGCGCGCCGCCGCCTCGCCGAGGTGCGCCACGATGCGATCGATCAGCGCGAACTCGCCCAACTGATCGAGGCGCATCGCGGGCCTACTCCTCCGCGGTGACGTCCGGGCCTTCGGCCAGGTCCACGCGCGCGACGGACGCGACCTCGTCATCGTCGTCCACGTTCATCACCTGCACGCCCTGCGTGCCGCGCCCCTGCTGACTGATGGAGCCGGCGGAGGTGCGCATGACGATGCCGTTCTTGGAGACAACGACCAGCTCGTGATCCGCGCTGACGGCACGCGCCACAGTGAGCGGGCCGCTGCGAGGCGTGACGCGGAAGGTGAGCACACCGTTGCCGCCGCGTCCCTTGCTCGGGTACTCCTCGATCGGGGTGCGCTTGCCGACGCCGCGCTCGGAGACGACCAGCAGATCCTCCCCGTCCTCGTCGATGACCATCGCGATCACCTTCGCGTCGGCGCGCAGCTTGATGCCGCGCACGCCGCCCGAGGCTCGCGAGGCGACCCGGAGGTCGCCCACGTTGAAGCGCATCGCCTGGCCATCGCTGCTGACGATCACCGCGTCGTTCGCCTCGCGCGCCGGCCGCGCCTCGACCAGGCCGTCGCCGTCATCCAGCCGCATGGCGATCAGGCCCGCCTTGCGCACGGACTCGAACTGGTCGAGCGGCGTGCGCTTCACCACGCCCTGCTCTGTCGCGAGAACCATGGAGTCTTTCGTGAAGTCCGTGACCACGACCACGGCGCTCACGCGGTCGTCCTGCGCCATCTCCACCAGGTTCACCACGGGGATGCCGCGCGCCTGGCGCGACCCCTCCGGCACCTCGTACCCGCGCACGGAGTAGACCTTGCCCTGCGCCGTGAAGAGCAGCAGCGTGGCGTGCGTGTCGCACACCTGCAGGTGCCGCACGGCGTCTTCCTCACGGATCGTCTGGCCCATCACGCCGCGGCCGCCGCGCCGCTGCAGGCGGTACTCCGTCAGCGGGACGCGCTTGATGTACCCGCGGTCGGAGACGGTGACGACGACCTGCGCGTGCGCGACAAGGTCTTCCTCGGAGATGTCCTCCACCGCCTGCGGGAAGACCTGCGTGCGGCGGGCGTCGCCGTACTTCGTCTTCAACTCCGTGCAGTCGTCCTTGATCAGCCCGTCGATCTTCTCCGGGTGCGCCAGCAGATCCTCGAGGTAGGCGATGAACACCATCAACTCGCCGTGCTCGGTGCGGATGCGCTCCGACTCCAGCTGGGCGAGACGCCGCAGCTGCATATCCAGCACTGCCTGCGCCTGCACGTCCGTGAGTCCGAGGAACACCGGCGCGGCCGGCTGCCCCTGCCCAATGCCCTCGAACACGGCGGCGGGGACGGCCTCTTCGCTCATCAGCGCGCGCTTCGCGGCATCCGCGGAGGCGGAGTGCCGGATGATGTAGATCACCACGTCCAGGAACTCGATCGCGCGGAGCAGGCCGAGCAGGATGTGCGCACGATCCTGTGCCTTCTGCAGATCGAACTCGCTGCGACGGCGGACCACCTCGCGGCGGTGGTTGATGAAGGCGACCAGCGCCTCCTTCAGCGTCATGGTCACCGGCTGGTTCTCGACCAGCGCCAGCATGTTCACCGCGAAGTTCGTCCGCAGCGCGCTGTGCTTGTACAGCTGGTTGCGCACGGAGGCGTAGGTCGCCCCGCGCGCCAACTCGATGACCATGCGGATGCCGTGGCGGTTGGACTCGTCGCGCAGGTCGGAGATGCCCTCGATGCGCTTGTCGCGCACCATGTCGGCGATGCGCTCCAGCAGGTTCGCCTTGTTCACCTGGAACGGCAGCTCCGTCACCACGATCTGGTAACGGCCGGAGCGGGACTCCTCCAACTCCATGCGTGCCTGCATGGTGACGCGGCCGCGGCCGGTGGCGTAGGCGTTCCGGATCTCGGCCTTGTCGAAGATCATCGCGCCGGTCGGGAAGTCCGGCCCCTTCACGATCTCCATCAGATCGTCCAGGTCCGCCTCCGGGCGGTCGATGAGCAGCACAACGGCGTCGCACAGCTCGTTCAGGTTGTGCGGCGGGATGTTCGTCGCCATGCCGACGGCGATACCGGATGAGCCGTTGAGCAGCAGGTTCGGGATCCGCGAGGGCAGCACGGTGGGCTGCTCCATCGACTCGTCGAAGTTCGGCTCGAAGTTCACGGTGTTGCGGTCGATGTCGGCCAGCATCTCGCCCGCGATCGGGGCGAGGCGCGCCTCCGTGTAACGCATGGCCGCCGGCGGGTCGCCATCGATGGAGCCGAAGTTGCCCTGCCCCGCGACCAGCGGGTAGCGCATGTTGAAGTCCTGGGCCATGCGGACCAGCGCGTCGTAGATCGAGGCGTCGCCGTGCGGGTGGAACTTCCCCATCACGTCGCCCACCATGCGGGCGGCCTTCTTGTACCCGGAGGTGGGCCCGACCCCAAGCTCCTGCATCCCGAACAGGATGCGGCGCTGCACCGGCTTCAGCCCGTCACGGGCGTCCGGCAGCGCACGGGAGACGATGACCGACATCGCGTAGTCGAGATACGAGTTCCGCATCTCGTCTTCGACGCGTACGGCCTGTACGCCGCTTTCGGGAGTGTCCTGGACCATGCCGCACCCTTCGCGCTCGTGGCAGCGGATCGACTGGGGAACGTCGCGCCGGGGGGAGTAACCGAGGCCTTATCGTACCCCAGCGGACCGTCTGGAACGAGTCGCAGAGGGCGGGCGAGGCGGAATCGGCGACGCCCCCTAGACTGGACACGATGACCTCCCCCACGCCCGCTCCCGTCGCCCCGTACGTCCACCGCGAGGTGCCCCTGGACTTCGCCGGCCAGCGGCTGGCCTTCGCCACCGCGCTGGAACTGTTCTCCTCCCACCAGGTGGACACGGGCTCCCGGATGCTGCTTCGCACGATTGAGCTATTCCTCGTGGGGCGGGACCAGAGCACCCCGCCGGCGCACGTCCTCGACCTCGGGTGCGGGTATGGGGCGATCGGGGTCGCGCTGGCCACGCTGCCCGCCGTGTCCTCCGCCCACCTGGTGGATCGGGATGTGCTGGCGCTGGATCTCGCGCATGACAACGCCCATCGCAACGGCGTCGCCGGCCGCGTGACCGTGGGTGCCAGCCTCGGCTTCGACGGCGTCGAGGACGATCGCTTCGATCTGGTGGTGTCCAACATCCCCGGCAAGGCGGGCGACGCAGTCATCCGCTCCCTGCTCCTCGGCGCGCTGGGCGTGCTCCGCCCGGACGGCCGCGCCGCCGTGGTGGTGATCGAGCCGATCCGCGAGCTGGTCGCGAGCACGCTGGCGCGCCCGGAGATCGAGGTGACGCTGCGCCGCGACACCGCGGACTACAGCGTCTTCCACTACCGCCCCGCGCCGGACGCCTCGTTCCCCCCGCCCGGCGACCAGTTCGCCGACGGCGTCTACGACCACGGCACGTTCACGTTCCCGGACGCCCTGGAAGAGCGGGTGACGATCGCCACGGTGCAGGGACTGCCGAACTACGACCGATTCGATGTGACCGAGCACGCGCTGACGCGCCGCCTGCCGCGGCTGCCGCGAGGCGGTCGCGTGCTGGTGGCGAACGTGGGGCAGGGCGCGTTCCCGGCGTACATCCTGCGCAGCCATCCGGAGGCGCGCTTCCTGCTCGTCGACCGCGATCTGCTGGCGCTCCGCACCGCCCGCCGCGCGCTGCTCGCGCTCGGCTGCGCGGAGGACGCGGTGGAGACCCGGCACGTCGGCGCGTGGAGCGCGGAGGCGTCCCTCCCGGCGACGGCGGATCTGGTGACCGGCGTGCTGCACGAGGACGGCAGCCCGGCAGCCGTCGCGGCGGAGTACCTCGGCCTCATGGGTGCGATCGCGCCGGGTGGGCGCGCGGTGATCGCGGGCACGTCCACGGCGATCACACGGCTGCTGGCGATCGCGCTCCCGCCCGGGCTAAAGGCGTCACGCACGAAACACCGCGGCACGAGCTTCCTGGAACTCGCCCGCGAGGCGCTGCGCGA
>JAQCJS010000147.1 GCA_027592975.1 Chloroflexota bacterium | reverse complement strand
CACGAGGAGCGCGCCGCCGTCCTCATCTCGTCGAACAGCAGCGCCACCAGCCCCTCCGCGAGCTTCAGCACCACGTTGCCGGTGAAGCCGTCCGTCACCACCACCTCGGCGTGGCCGGTGAGGATGTCGCGGCTCTCCAGGTTGCCCACGAAGTTCAGCGCGGCGTCCGCAGCCAGCGTCTCGTGCGTCTCCACGACCAGCATGGAGCCCTTCGTCGGCTCCTCGCCGATCGAGAGCAGCGCGATTCGCGGGTTCGCAATGCCGTACACCACGCGCATGTAGGCCGCGCCGAGGTGCGCGAAGGTGACCAGGTGCGACGACCGCGCGTCCGCGTTCGCGCCGACATCCAGCAGCATCACGGGCCCGCCGTTGCCCGGCAGCACCGCGCTCAACGCGGGCCGCTCCACGCCGTGCAGCCGGCCCAGCACGACCAGGCCGGTCGCCATCGCCGCGCCGGTGTTGCCGATGGTGACGAAGGCGTCTGCCTCGTGGCGCTTCACCATCTCGGTGCCCACGTACATGGAGGTCTGCCGCGCGTGCCGGATCTCGCGTGCGGCGTGGTCGCCCATCGCCACCACGTCCGGCGCGTGCCTGATGTGCAGGTTGGAGGGGTTCGCGTTCCGCCGCGCCAGCTCGCCGCGCAGGGTCGCCTCGTCGCCGACGATCGTGACGTCAATGCCTTCGCCCACGGCGATCAGTGCGCCGCCCACGGTCTCGCGCGGGCCCAGGTCGCCCCCCATCGCGTCGAGCGCGATCACGCGGCGCTCACGATCAGACGTCCTCGGACAGCGTGGTGTAAGGCGGCAGCGGGTCGTCCGCATGCTGCAGCAGCACGACCAGCCGCTCCGAGTCGTCACCGAACGGCGTGAACTCGTAGTCGCCGAAGGCGGCCACCATCCGCAGCCCCGCCAGGCGTCCCGCCAGCGTGATCTCGCCCAGCGTGATCGTGCGGAACGTGAAGGCGGTGGTGATGCGGCGCAGCGCCCCCGTCTTCGACGCGACATCGAAGTGCCACGTAATGTCCTTCATGCTCTCGGACGGGCGCGCCTCCACGGAGACGAGCTTGGACACCTGTCCGTCGCCCCACGGCTTCGTCCAGTGCTCCACCAGCGGCTGCGGCGTCGGGTCGTAGTCGTCGCGATGCGGCGCCTCGATGTCCACGACGGCGATGCCGCCCGGCTCCAGGTGCCGTGCGAGCACGGCGATCGCCGCGGTGAAGTCCTCCAGCGTCGCGAGGTGCTGCACCCCGCCCAGCGGCACGGTGACCAGCGCGAAGGTCTGCTTCAGGTCCAGCGTGGTCATGTCGCCGCGCTTCAGCGTCAGGCCCTTGCGCGCGCCCATCTGCTTCTTGGCCACCGCAAGCATCGCGTCGTTGATGTCCACGCCGGTCACCTTCAGCCCGGACTGCGCGAGCGGCACCGCCACGCGGCCAGTGCCGCACCCCAGCTCCAGCACGGTGTCGCCGTGGTACTCCGCCAGGCTCTGGTAGAAGGACACGTCGTCGTAGTAGTCCTCAAAGTCGAGGTCATAGAACGGAGCGATGGCGGTGAACGGATCGATCTCAGTCATCGTCGCGATGCTAGCGGATGCGCTCCCCGGCGGCGAGGCGGCAAGTGCGGTGGCTGCCCTCACCCCGCCCTTTCCCGCTGTGCAGGAGAGGGAGCCGGAGCGCCGTGCCCGCGCGCCGGACGTCGAGGCGACGGGGAGTTCGAGGCAGGGCGGGCCCTCACCCCCTCCTTCTCCCGCCGCGCAAGAGAGGGAGCCGGAGCGCCGTGCCCGCGGGCCGGAGGTCGAGGCGGCGCGCGCCGTGCCGAGGAGCGCCCGGGGTTCGGCCGTGCCGCGAAGCGTGCACGTCCCGCGGGGAGCGCGAGGGCGCAGCCCTCGCCAGTCATCCCCCTTCCCGGCGGGAAGGGGGCAGGGGGATGGGCGCCCGCAAGCACCTCGATCACCCCGAACGGACGAGGACGTGCGTGCGCACCACGGATCCGCCGCTCCCCGTCGCGCCGCTTCACCTCCGCAGAACATTCGTCCTATCCTGAGTCGCATGAGCCTTCAGCGTGCCAACGTCCGCATCGAAGAGCGCCGGGGGTTCTTCGGCGCGCTCAAGGAGGTGCGGCTCTGGTTCAGCCGGGGCGGGCACGTCGCGCTCAACCGGGAGGCGTGGGAACGCCTCGGGCTGACCGAGGCGCCCGTCCTGCTGGCGGAAGACGGCGCGCGGCGCCTCTGGCACGCCGGCGGCGTCTACTACTGGGCAGAGGACGGCATGGACGCGGAGGCCGTCGCCCTGCTCGCCTGGGATCGGGAGCGCCGGCAGGACGCCCGCCTCGATCGGCTGCGCAAGATCCGCGCCGCCGAGGAAGACGCCGAGCGCGGCCGCCGCGAACGGCTCCCGGACGAGGTGCGCGCCGCCGTCTGGCGCCGGGACGAGGGGCGCTGCGTCCGCTGCGGCTCAGACGCCGACCTGCAGTTCGACCACGTCATCCCGTTCTCCCGGGGCGGGAACAACTCCACGGAGAACATCCAGATCCTCTGCGGTTCCTGCAACCGCGCGAAGGGCGACTCGATCGTCTGACGCGCGCGGGCTGCAGGCCTGCGGGCGTGGAGAGGGGCGCCCCGTGGCGCCCCTGCGTGCGGGATCCTCGTGCGGTCGGGGCTACTTCTTCTTGCCGTAGTCGGCGTCGGCGACCTCTTCCAGCCACTCCGTGTCGCCGATCGAGATCGCCTCGTGCATCAGGAACGAGTCGCTGAGCGCGCCGTGGTAGTGATCCACCCCGGGCGCGGTGTGGATGACGTCCCCCGCCTGGATCTCGATCACCGTCCCGTCGCGCAGGCCGATGACCCCCCGGCCGGCGACCACCACGAGGATCTGGCCGCCCTCGTGGCGGTGCCAGTAGGTGCGGGAGTTCGGCCCGAACTGGACGGTGTTCACACCCACGTTCTCGGCCTCGGTGATGCGGGGCTCGCCCCATGCGTCACCGGTGAAGGTGCCTGACCGCTTCACCCAGACCCGCTTCGGGTCGTGGATGCCGGAAACCTGAAGATCAGCCATGCGATGTGTCTCCTCTAGGACTGCGTGTGTCGTATACCCGCCGCCGTGAGGCGCTGTCCATCGCCGGGGGCACCCGGCTCGAAATCCCCTGAAATCGCGGGGTGTCGCCTACCCCCGCCGGGGGCGTCTGTTACCGCCTGACCGGTTACGATATGGCGATTGTGGGGCGGGCCTGCGGTGGCGTGACGGCCCGAGCTGAGAGAACGGACTGGGGCGCCGTTGACCGACACGCTGCCGCGCCACGCGTCCGGCCCGCACGCCGCCCGCCCGGAGTACCTGGTGCGCCAGTCGCGGGACTGGCGGGAGTTGGAACGCTGGCTGGCGGATGACCGTCCCTTCGCTGCCTACGCGCTGGGCCACCTGGAGTGGGGCCTGTTCGAGTGGGCCTCGTTCTGGGTCGCAGAGGGGCCGCAGGGCGCGGCGATCGTGATGCACGCGGGCGCGCTGGGCGCGACCACGGTGACCATGGGCGCGCCGGCCGGCGTCGCCGCCATCACCTCGATCCACCCGGGTGCGCGGCGCTCGTACCTGTCCACTGCGTCGCCGGAGCACGTCCCGGTCCTGCGCGAGGCGTACCACGTGCGCGACACGCTGAGCATGACGCGCATGTCCGTCACCTCCTCGCACTTCCGCACCGTCCCGGGTGAGGTGCGCCGGTTGCGCGGCCGGGAGGCGTACAAGGTCAACGGGCTGTATGCGAGCGAGGGTGGGCCGAGCCACTACACGAACGAGATCATTGACCGTGCCGTCTACTACGGCATCTTCGATGGCGACCGGCTGGTCTCGGTCGCCGGCACGCACATCGTCGCGCCGAACCAGGGGATCGCGATCGTGGGCAACGTCTTCACCGACGCTGCCTATCGCGGCCTGGGACTGGCGACCCGCGTCACCTCCGCGGTGACCCATGAACTCCTCGAGCGCGGATGCGCCGAGGTGGCACTGACCGTGGACCCGGGCAACACGCCCGCGCTCGCCGCCTACACGCACCTGGGCTACCAGCCCGGCGCCGCGGTGGTGGAGGCGCGGCTGGAACGCCGGGACATGTTTGGGATCGGGCCGGCGCTTCGGCGCCGCCGGGCACGCGCACGCGGCGCAGCCTACGGCCCGGAGATCGAGGCCGTAGACGTATGGGGCCACGCCGCGGGCGGGCTCGGAGAGGATCGAGAATGACGACCGTACACGGAGACGTGAAGAACACAGCCATGTCCCGCGAGGGCGTGGCGCGCATCGAATGGGCCGCCCGCGAGATGCCGGTGATGCGGCAGATCCGCGAGCGCTTCCTCAAGGAGCAGCCGCTGAAGGGCATCCGCATGACGGCGTGCCTGCACGTCACCAGCGAGACCGCGAACCTGATGCTGGCGCTGAAGGACGGCGGCGCGGACATCCGCCTCACCGCCTCCAAC
>JAQCJS010000146.1 GCA_027592975.1 Chloroflexota bacterium | reverse complement strand
CGTCTCGATCCTCGCGACGCTGGACCGGATGGTCGTGAGCGACGCGCCCGGCCACGTGCTGGGCCTGTTCACGCGGGCCGAGGAGGTCGGGCTGGTGGGGGCCGCGGCGGTCGCGAAGGCGGGCGTGCTGCCGAAGGACGCGCTGGTGGTCGCCGTGGAGTGCTCCTCGATGGCCGGGGGGCGCGCTGAGCAGGGCGAGGGCCCGATCATCCGCGTGGGCGACGTGCAGCACATCTTCTCGCCGCGCGTGACCATGTGGATGACGCAGGTCGCGCGCGAGCTGGCCGCGGAGGACCGCACCTTCAAGTACCAGCGCAAGCTGATGGACGGCGGCACGACCGAGGCGACCGCGTACGATCTGATGGGCTACGAGACGGGCGCGGCGTGCATGGCGCTGGGCAACTACCACAACGCCGGACCGCGCGGCCGCGTCGCCGCCGAGACGGTGCACCTCGGCGACGTCGAGGGCCTCGCGCGCCTCTTCGAGCGCATGGCGCGGGACACGCGCCGCGTGGACGCCGTGGAGTCGGACGCGAAGAAGCGCTGGGCCGGCATCGGCCGTCAGGCGGCGGCGCGGCTGAAGGCCGGGGAGTAGGTGGAGGCCGTCTGGGTCGCCCTGGACGCGAACTTCCCGAGCTGGCAGGAACTCCCGGACTGGCTGTACGTCCTTGCCGGAGCGCTGATCGTCTATGGCGGCGGCTTCGTCGTCGTCCCCACGATCGGCTGGTGGGTCGGCTCGTTCCGCCGGTGGTGGCTCTCGATCCTCGTGTGCGCGCTGGGCCTCATGGTGCAGAGCGCGCTCGGCATCCTCATGTTCTTCATGCTGCCCGCGCTGATCGTCACCGCAATCGTTAGCGTGCCGGTCATCGGCCTCGGCGTGTGGGCCTCGATGCGGCTCGGGCGGATATCGCTCGTGCCCGCCGAACCGCCCGGGGATTGGCGGGCGACGGCGCGGGATTCTAACTAGATCGGGCGACCGCCGTCATCGCGGAATGCCTTGCCAGCGAGTCGACCGGCGCACCACTCGCGCAGTGGTTCCGCACCTCCTGGCTGAACACCCTTCTCTAGCGCATAGTCTCGTACTGCTTCAGGACTCGGTCGGAATCCTTCCCGAATGAAGGTGTCGATGCTTCGGATCGCGACAACCTTCTCATGTCCAAAAAAGCCGTTTCGGCCGCCGAAAAAGATCGCCGAATCGAGCGCCGAGCGCACTTGCGCTGGCAGTTCATCACTGGATTCCAATTCCGACGCTGGATCCCACAGGTTCGTGGCGGTGGTCCTGCGGATCCAATGCGTGAGGTCGTGGATGGAGCCCGGAACGACGCAAAGCGCACCATCGGTGGCAACCGTTTCGGCGAACGCCAAAGTTTCGTTGCTCGGCCAGAGAGCGAGAACAGCATTCCCTGTTCGCGAGCGAGCACGGCTGCTTGTGGGGGAGAAGTTCTCGTACCGCGCCAGTTTGGGATGCGCCGAGAAATGACCGCGGAGCGCTTCCCGCGTGTTGGTGACGATGACGCGCTGAGCTCGGCATGGCGCTCCTGCGAGCCAGCCTTCCGCGAGCTCAAGCGCATCGTCGGCGTCGACGTCGTTGCGGTACCACGGGATCCATGCCGCCTCGTAACGCTGCGCAGTCATAGCGAATCCTCCTGAACCCGACGATCGAGATAGGAGAACAAATGTACTGCAAGCGTGACCGGCTTCGCTACACCTCGCCGACGGCGGGGATCGTCTTCAGCGCGGCGACGATGTCACGGAACTGCGCCTCCTCGTCGGGGGTGCGAGGGTCGATCGGGAGCGTGACCTGCGTGTTGATGCCAGCGAACTTCTCGCGCATCTTCCCGGGCAGCTCGTCCCACGTGCCGATCACGCAGAACTCCTCCAGCATGTCGTCTGTGATCACGGCGGCCATGTCGTCCCAGCGCGCCTCGATGGACAGGCGGTGCAGCTGCGCGGCCTCGTCGTCCCAGCCGTGCGTCTTCATGACGTTCGCGTACGAGCGCGTGGAGGCGTAGAAGGACACCTGCCGGCGCGTGCGCTCCAGCGCCTCCTGCACCTCGTCCTCGTTGCGGCCGGTGACCACGAAGCCGCCGCCGTTGACGTGCAGCGAGGCCGGGTCCTTGCCCGCGCGCCGGGCGCCCTCGTGCACCGCGGGGATCAGCACCTCGCGGATGTAGCGGAACGTGCTGAACCCGTGGATCGCGATGCCGTCACAGACCTCGCCGGCGAGGCGCGCGTTGAACGGGTTCACCGCCGAGATGATCACCGGGATGTCCGGGTGGTCGATTGGGCCGGGATTGAAGAACGGGCTGGTCAGCCGGTACTGGTAGTACTCGCCCTCGTAGTTCGGCTTCGTGCCGTTCTGCCACGAGTCCCAGATCGCGCGCATGCAGGCGATGTAGTCGCGCAGCCTGGGCCCCGGGGGCGCCCACGGCACGGAGAAGCGCCGCTCGTTGTGGCCCTTCACCTGCGTGCCCAGGCCCAGCACGAACCGCCCGCCTGAGTACCGCGCGAGGTCCCACGCGATGTTCGCGGTGATGTGCGGCACACGCGGGAAGGCGATGGCCACGCTGGTGCCCATGGTCATGCGCTGCGTGTGCTCCGCGACCAGCACCAGCGGCAGGAACGGATTGTTCTGTGTCTCGCCGACGAAGACGGAGTCCACGCCCAGCGCCTCGAAGCGGCGGGCATCGTCGGCGATCGTGCGCAGGTCGTTCGAGATGCCAGTGGCGACGGTCATGGGCATGGGCGTGATCCTTCAGCAGTTGCGAACGGCTCCGGTGGTGTGTCCGGCGCCTCCGGATGGTAGCAGCGCGGCTCGCGCGGTTGGGCGACTACTTGCGCCGTTCGAGAATGGCCCACACGGCTTCCTCGGTATGGGCGGCCACGCGGCCCTCGCGGAGCAGCCGCACGATCAGGCGGCTGTCGTAGCCGTCGGCCAGCATCCGGTCGCGCAGCCCGTCCACGCGGGCGTTGGCGGCGAGGACGACCGCGAGCACGAGCTCCCACTCCAGCGGGGTGCAGAGGACGCCGGCCCCGTTCACCTCCACCCGGACACGGGCATCCCAGAGCGAGGGGATCTCGCGCGGCGCCAGCGAGTCGTAGGGGCCGTGGAAGACGGGGTCGCCGAAGACGAAGACCGGGATGCCGTGGCGCATGAAGTGGAGGCGGTTCGCCGCCAGGTGCGCGCCCTGTCCCCAGTCTGCGGGGACGTTCAGCATCTCGCCGAGCGTGGTCAGCACCTGCTCGCTGGTCATGAACTCCAGGTTGGGGGAGTGCGCAGGGACGCTCTGCAGCCGGAGCGCGGACGCCCCGATCAGCGCCCAGGGGGCGTCCGAGGCGGCTTCCTCGATGACGCGCACGAGGGGGCCAAGGACCTCCTCCTGCGCGGACTCCGGGGACAGGCCGGGGTCACGGGTCACTCGATGCTCCCCCGCGTTCGAGCTGGCGCGGTGCGCCTGCTGGCGTCCGGAGGCCAAGAGAGCCCCGCGAGGCCGATGATAACGGGCGAGGTGACTACGCGCTCCCGCGCCGCCGGTGGGCAGGCCCTTGTCGAAGCGCCGGACGGCGTGTGACCATCGCCCCACGAGGAGACCCGATGCCCAAGCAGGTCGAGAATGTCGCCGCCGACGATGCCCTGACCACGATCTACCGCATCACCCATGACGAGAATGGTGAGGCGATCGCGGCCCGCCTCGCGGAGCGCCTCGGCATCCGCCCGGCCTCCATGGCGGGGATGGTCGCGCGCCTCTCCCGCGACCACCTGGTCTCCGTGGATCCGAAGAAGCGCATCAGCCTGACCCCGGAGGGGATGGTGCGGGCGGAGAACATGGTCCGCCGCCACCGCCTGGCGGAGTGCCTGCTGGTGAACGTGCTGAAGCTGGAGTGGTGGCGCGCCTACGAAGAGGCGCACCTGATGGAGCATGCGATCTCGGACGTCACGGAGCCGCTGATCGTCGCCATGCTCGAAGACCCCGACCGCTCACCCTTCGGCTATCCGATCCCCGGCAACGCGCACTCTCACCCGCTGTCGAAGCGGCGTCTCGTCGATCTCCCGGATCACGCCCGCTCCGTGGTGGAGCGCGTGTACGAGGAGGACGAAGAGCTGCTGCGTTTCTTCGACCAGGAGGGCATCCGCCCCGGCGTGCCGATCGAGGTCATCGAGCGGGCGCCGAAGCGCGGCACCGTGACCGCGCTGTTCGGCAAGGAGCAGGTCGTCCTGGGGACGGACGCTGCCCGCCTCGTCTGGGTGCCGGACCGCTAGCCGGACGTCCCTCGGCCCTCCGTCTTCCCGCGGCTCCTCGTGCCTGCGTCCGCGCTACGGCATGCCCGGGAACGTGAACCCCGGCGGGAGCGAGGGGATGCCCCCGGGCGGGCCGAATCCGGGCGGCGGTGCCGGGAGGCCGGCCGGCGGGGTGGCGAAGCCGGCGGGCGGCGTCGCGTAACCCGGCGGGGGCGT
>JAQCJS010000145.1 GCA_027592975.1 Chloroflexota bacterium | reverse complement strand
CCAGCGCCGCGCGCAGGGCCCACAGCTGCCCCCAGCGCGTCCCCGTGACCAGGCCGGCGAGCCCCGCCTCGCCCGCTGGCTGCAGCGCGAGGTGGATCACCGCCCCGACCGCGAACACACCCAGCGCCACGGCGACGATGCGCCGGTCGATCGCGATCGGCGTCGCGCGCGCCTCCCGCGCCGCGATCACGGGCGCGAGGATCACGAGCGAGAACCCCACCACCCCAAGCGCGACCAGCAACCCGCCAAGCACAGCCCAGCGCGCGACCGGTTCCAGCGGCGACACCGCGCTGGTGGTGCTGGCGCTCGCCCCGGAGGTACCGGGCGGCGGGGCCTCGCCCACGCTGAAGGCGTAAGTACCGCGGAGCGGATGGCCGTCCACGGTGGAGGTGTTGTGCCAGGCAACGGTATAGGTGCCATTTGGCAGTGGCGGCAGCGAGACCATCATCAGCCGTGGGTCGGAGGGGTCGACGCGACTGTCGTCCGAGTCGACGCGCCTGCTCCTACTGTCCAGCACCTGGATACCGGAGGCGTTCGGCGCGAGCGGTTCCGTGAACCAGATGTGCACCATCCTCGGTCCGCTTGCGAGGATGCTGTCCGGAGCCGGCTCAGCGCGGTCGATGTTCGCGTGCGCGCCCGCGATCCCCGGCAGCGCGAAGGCCGCGAGGAGTGCGAGCGCCACCAGCACGGCAGTGCCCGTCCGAGGCCGCGCGGGGAGGGGAGACACAGCGAGTTGCCGCATGAGACGAGTATCAGCCCGGGCGGCGGGACGAGACAGCCGATGCCGGCGTCCCGCCCGCCATCCCGCAGCCATGACTATTCGCGCGCGCGCCGTGCTGCCATGAAACCCATCGCGCCGACGACAAGGCCGGCCGCGCCGAGGCCCATGCCTGCGCTGCGGATCGCGCCCTCCAGCTCACGCGGCTGCGCAGCCGCGACCGGGAACATCAACTCCCTGATCGGCTCGACGTTGCTGAAGCTGCCCGGACCGGACTCGAAGGTCGCGTCGATGCTCGTGCCCTGGATGTCGCCGTAGATCTTGAAGCGGTACTGCCCGTTCAGCGTCGGCAAGAAGTCCGCGGTGTAGTGCCCCGGCGCTCCGTGGACGGCCCGGATCGGCAGCGTGCGGGTGGCGTTGCTCTGGACGTGCGTGACATCGAACTTCAGCGTCTTCTCGGCGCCCGCGATGCTCTGCCCGGCCTTCTTGATCTGCAGATCCAGACCGTTCATCTGGCCTTCCAGCGCCGGCTCCACGAGAAAGCCGATCACGAAGTTGTACCCACCCACGTCGCGCCCCTCGTGGGCCAGCGCCGCCGTAGGCGCGGCGGTCGCGAGGGCCAGCACTGCAAGCGCGGAGACCGCAAGCAACCGTCGCACCGCCGCCGGGCGCGATGCATACATCGATCGAGACATAATAGTTCCTCCATCATGCGCAGTACGTGACCAGTCACGGCGGGACGCCGCGCTGCCTACGTCTGCGGTGGCGGAGGAACCGGGCGCAAGCGAAGCCCGCGGAGGGGCCCCGTCCCGACTCCGATCGTGTCGGACTGCCACGAGACGGCGAGCAGGAGCGCGAAGGCGGGCAGGGCGACCATCGCGAGCGCGCTCGCGGCATCGAGGTCGCCCAGCGTGAACACCACGCCGCCTGTCACGCTCGTGTGCGGAGGGACGGAGGCACCGGCGGGGTCGTCCCACGGGTGGGCGTGGCCGTGCCGGGCGGCCTCGTGACTCAGGAAGATGTGACCGTGGCCGGGAAACCAGGCGGGACCGTCCGGCCCGGCGAAGCGGCTCACCGAGGGCGCGAGGAGTCCGAGGATCGCGAGCGCCACACACACCCGCGGGAGCAGTCCCCGGGCGACCTTCAGCGCGGTGCCGGCAATCAGCGACGTCATGCCGCCGATCCTACGCCGCGCGATGCTACCGGCGCGAGCCGGCCGGCCGCCGCCCGTGCCGGGAACGAAGAGGACCCGCCTTGCGGCGGGTCCTCGTACGGTCGATCCGGGCCCCGCGACTACTTCGCGGGGCGGAACTGCGGCAGCGTGACCTTGTCGTTGACGTCCTCGAAGACGACCTCAACGTCCATGCCGACCTTGATGTCGTCCAGCGCGCAGTCGCGCATGTTGGTGGTGATGCGGACGGTGTCGCTCTTCGCCTCCACCGGATTCACCTGCAGCACCGCGTACGGCTCATCGAAGCCCGGCGTCATGAGGCGCCGGTCGATGATGAACGCGTAGACCTTGCCCTTGCCGCTGACATCCCGCCAGTCGAAGCTCGAGCCGCCGCAGCGGCGGCAGGTCGCGTGGGGCGGGTGCTGGAAGTCGCTGCAATCGATGCAGTACTGCAGCGTGAGCTTGTGCTGCTTCGTGCCGTTCCAGTACGGCTCGGTGACCTCGTCCGGCACGGGGACGGGCTTGATGCCCATCGCCTTCAGCTGGGCCTGACCCTCCGTCGTCTGGATGTTCGGGACGCTGTTCCCTGACGTCATGTGATCTGCTCCATGGTCTCGTCGGTTATTCGATGCTCAGGATGCCTGCGGCGCCCGTGTGCGGGAACACCGAGGAGATGATGGCGGTGTTGTTCCACTTCGACTGGCGCGGCCCCGCGTTGCCGCGGAGCTGCTGGATCGCCTCCAGCACGTGGCCGTGGCCGTGGAGACGTCCCTCGGACAACTGTCCGCCGTGGGTGTTCACCGGGTGCCGGCCATCGAAGCGGATGTTCGTCCCGCCCTGGACGTAGTTGCCTGCCTCGCCGCGCGGGACGAGGCCGAGGTTCTCCATCCACATGGGGACGAAGTAGGAGAACCCGTCGTACATGAACCACAGGTCCATGTCCTCCGGCTTCATCCCCGCATCGCGGTAGATCTCCTCCGCGATCGGAGAGACGCCGCCCAGCGGCTCCGCCCACAGGTGGTCCTGCAGGCCGATGTTCGCCTTGTTGCCCGCCCACGATTTCAGGTAGACCGGCTTCCACTTCAGGTCCTTGGCGATGTCCTCGCGCGCGAGGAGGAACGCGAAGGCGCCGTTCACCGGCATGTCGCAGTCGAACAGGTTGACCGGCTCGGCGATCCAGCGGGCGTTCATGTAGTCCTCCATGGTGAGAGGGGTCTTCATGACGGCCCACGGGTTCATCAGCGCGTGCTGGCGCTCCGTGATCGGCACCCAGGCGAGCTGTTCGCGCGTGATGCCGTAGCGCTGCATGTAGGCACGCGCCATCAGGCCGACGCGCTGCATGGAGTAGCCGAGGCCGTAGGGCACCTCGAACTGCGTCGGCCCGGCGACGCCGCCGGAGGTCGGGTCGATCTGCGGGGTGGAGACCGGCGCGATCGTGTTCATCACCTTGATGACGAGGATGCAGTTCGCCTCGCCGTTGTCGATCGCGTCGGCCGCGATGCCGGCGGGGAGGATCCCCAGACCGCCGTCACGGTTCCAGCGGACGTTGGTCATGCCGGCGCCCTTGGCGATCACGGCGGTCTCCGGGGGCGGGTAGTGGTGCACCTGCACATTGATGCCGTCCACCAGCGACGGGTCGATGCCCGCGTCGGCGATTGCCATCTGGGCCGCCTCGATGGCGATCTCGGTCTCGGGGCGTTCGAGCTTGCGCGTGGCGTTGGTGTACCCGGCGCCTACGAACGCGACCTTCATCTTGCTGGTCTTGGCCACAGCAACCTCCTAGATTGACTTGGCGAGCGGCGCGCGGTCGCGCGCAGTGTCAGGCGTTCGGAGTATATGGACGACGCCCAATCACGATTTTGTTTCGGGATCACCGGGTCGCCGGCGCAGCGGCCTACATCCGCCGGCCTACATCAGCAGGTACGGCCGCCCCAGCAGCTCCGCCACGCGGCCGAGGAAGCGCGCCGCCGGTGCGCCGTCCAGCACGCGGTGGTCGAACGTCAGGCTGAGCACGGCGACGCGTCCGCCACGCACCGCGCCGTCCTCGATCACCGGAACCTCGCGCACGCGGCCGAGGCCGAGGATGGCGGCCTGGGGCGGGTTGATCACCGGCGTGAAAGCGTCCACCACGCTGCCGTCCAGCGCGGTCACGGTGAAGGTGCCGCCCGACAACTCGTCCGGGGTGACCCGCCGCTCCTTCGTGCGCTCCACCAGATCCGCGACGGTGTGCGCGATCTCCTGCAGCGACTGGCGGTCGGCGTGCCGCACGACCGGCACCACCAGCCCCGCCTCGTCGTCCACGGCGAGGCCGACGTGCACCGCATCCGCGACCACGATCTCCGCGCCCTCCAGCCGGGCGTTGAGCCGCGGGTGCTCACGCAGGGCGAGCGCGCAGGCGCGCAGGACGAGCACGGGTAGGGTGACGACCACTCGCTGCGGACGCCACTCCCGGTTCAGGCCGTGCAGCATCTCCAGCGCCGCGTCCACGCGCGTCTCCGAGGTCAGCGTGAGCTGCGCCATGGACGACAGGCTCTCGTGCATCCGCTCGCCGATGACCCGGCGCCGCCCCGCGTACGC
>JAQCJS010000144.1 GCA_027592975.1 Chloroflexota bacterium | reverse complement strand
GCCAGGAGCGCCGGCGACGCCGTGTCGATCAACAACGGCACGCCCGGGAGCGTGTCCCAGGTGACGCGAACCGCCCAGCACAGATCGGAGGCGTCCGCGTGGACGCTGCCGTTCAGGTCGATCGCCTCCGCACCCGCCTCGATCTGTCGTCGCACGCGGTCGAGAAGGGGCGCGCGGTCTCTTGCGCGCATCGCGGGCAGCAGCCTCGGCAGGCTCAACTCCAGCGACTGGCCGATCAGGATCACGCGGCGGTCACGACAGGATGTCGGGCAGCCCCGCGCGGCGCGCGCGCCACTGGCGGATCAGCGACACCGTCCGTGCGGCGCGCGCCACGCTGGGGTAGACGGCTACCCCGCGCTCGTAGCACTCCTGCAGGAAGACCTCCGTGCCGGGCGGGGGCGCACCCCGGTCGCGCGTGATCACGACCAGCGCAGTACCGGTCTGGTGCTGCAGGCGCTCCAGCATCTGCGCGTTCTCGCGGGCGGCCTCGTTCGCCTTGCTCTCCGCCTCCTCCGGCGTGACCTGCGCATTGGGCGCCGGTGCGGCGAACGGGCCGCTGAAGATCGGGTTCACGAAGACGGCGTCCACCACGTCCGCCTGCGCGACGATCTTGAGCAGGCGCTGCATCTCGTCCGCCTTGCGGGTCATGGTGTCGATCGGGTTGTTCACGCTGGTGCCCGCAACCGGGATGAACTCGTGCAGCGCGTCCTGCGTCGCCTGCGGCATCAGCGGCACATCGAGCCCCTCGAGCGCGATTGCGTCCGAGGCGAGCACGCCGTAGCCGCCGCCGATGCTCACGAGGGCGACGCCGGTGCCCTGCACGCGGCGGACGGAGGTGTTGCACGCGACGATCAGGTCGTGGAGCTCGTCCATGTCCTTCGCGCGCACCGCCCCGGCCTGCCGCGCCATCGCGTCGAACACCTCGATCGAGCCCGCGAGCGATCCCGTGTGGGAGTGCGCGGCACGCGCGCCCGCCCTGGTCAGCCCACCCTTCAGCAGGATCACCGGCTTCACGGCGGCGCAGCGCTTCACCGCCTCGAAGAACTTGCGGCCGTCCTGCACGCCCTCGATGTACGCGGTGACCACGGCAGTCTGCTCGTCGTGCATCGCGTAGTCGAAGAAGTCGTACGAGCGCAGGTCCGCGCCGTTGCCGAAGGAGATCACCTTCGAGAAGCGCACGCCGCGCCGCGCGAGGCTCTGCACCACGTCGCCCGCGTTCGCCCCGGACTGGGAGATCAGCATCACGTTGCCGGATTCACGCGGGAAGCCGTTCATGAAGGCCAGGCCATTGTCCGGCACGTACAGCCCCATGCAGTTCGGCCCGATCGTCCGCACGCCGGCCGCGCGGAGCTTCGCGATCATCTCCGCCTCCACGTTCGCCATCTCCGCGTCGCCGGTCTCGGAGAAGCCCGCGGTAAAGAAGTGCAGCGAGCGCACCTTCTTCTGGATCACCTGATCCACCAAGCCCGGCGCGGCGCGCGCCGGCACCAGCGAGATCACGTGATCCACCGGGTTCGGCGTGTCGAGGAGCGTCGGGTAGCACTTCAACCCCTCGACCTCCTCCATCTTCGGGTTTACCGGGTAGAGCGCGTGCCGCTCGTGGAACTTTTGCTCCAGGAGCGAGGTGAGGAAGCCCCAGCCGCCGCCGCCCGCCGCGCCGGTGGACGGTACGCCCACCAGCGCCACCGCGCGCGGGTGGAAGATCGGGTCGAGCGGGTGGTCGGTCATGTGGGCTCCCTCCGATCGGCGTGGCGCGAACGTCGCGATTGTAGCGGCGCGTCCGAGGCGGCCGGCCGTCAGGCCTCCATGGGCCCGGCGGCCACGCGGTACGGCTCCGGCACGTTGCCGTCCTTCGCCACGCGCGACACGAGCTCCGCGACGCGCTCCACCTCGTCCTCCGTGTTGTAGACGTGCAGCGAGAGGCGCACGGAGCCGGCCTGCTTCACGGAGCGGCAGACCACCTGTCCCTCACCCTGCAGGTAGCCGGTGATGAAGGCCGGGTCGACGCCGGGCACGGCGAAGAAGAACAGCCCGCTGCGGGTCGACTCGGTGCGGCCGCTGGTGACCTCCACGCCGGCGATGCCGCCGATGCGGTCCTCCGCGTAGCGCGTGAGCGCGCGCGCCCGATCCCAGACCGCCTGCGGCGTGGACTCGAGGTACTGCTCGACGGCGACGAGGGTGCCCGCGACGACCGGCGTGGAGTTCGTGGAGACCTCGAACTTCGTGACGTCGGCCTGCTTTGCCTCGAAGTGCCCGGCGAAGTCGTAGGAGGCGGCCGCGCGGCCGCTGACCTTCACGGGGTCGAGGTCGGCGATGCGGTCGCGGCGCACGTAGAGCATGCCCAGCCCTTCCGGGCCGCAGAGCCACTTGTGCGCCGGGATCGCGTAGACGTCCACGCCCAGCGCGTGCGCGTCGATCGGGATGTGCCCGCCGGTCTGCGCGCCGTCCACCACGACCGTGGCGCCGCGTGCGTGGGCGAGGCGCGTGATCTCCGCGAGCGGCAGCGCCTGCCCGGTGGCGTACGAGATCTCCGAGAGGATCACGAGCTTCGTCCGGTCGTCGATCGCCTGGTCGAAGCGCTCCACGATCTCGCCGGAGCCGTTGTCGTGCTCGATCGGCACGATGGTGACCTCGGTGCCGTACTTGCGGCGCGTCCAATAGGCGGGGACCATGCCGCCACCATGCTCGATGTTCGTGGTGACCACGCGGTCGCCCGCCTGCAGCGTCACGCCGTTCACGCCGATGTTCACGCCCTCGGTGGTGTTCCCGGTGATCGCGATCTCATCGACATCCGCGCCCATCATCTGTGCGGTCGCCGCGCGCAGCCGCTTCGTCAGGTCGGCGCGCTCATCCATGGAGGCCTTCGTCGTCGGGCCGATCTCCATCTCGAGGTCGATGCGGCGCTTCATCGCCTCGGAGACCTCGATGGTGCGCGCGCCGCAGAACCCGGCGTTCAGGTAGGCGTAGCGCTTCGTCACCGGGGTGTGCTCGCGGAGCCACGCCCAGCGCACCGCGTGTTCGTCTGCCATGCCCGGCCTCCTCGCCTCGTCTGCCCTCGTTGCGCAGCATCCTATACCCGTGCCATGAAGCGGGCGTGTCGAGGGTGCTTCGGAGCGTCTGGGGCGGTGGCCCGGCCCGGCGGCCTGCCGTACCCTGTCCCGGCCGCGCCGCCCTCCCGGGCGCGCCTCCGGCCGAGCCACGAGCGAACGGACGAGGAGCGCAGCATGGTGGAGCAGTCAGTCAGCCGCGGCACCGGCTGGCAGCCCGGGCAGTACGGGCGCTATCGCGACGAGCGCAGCCTGCCGTTCTACGACCTCGCCGGGATGGTGCAACCGGAGCCCGGCATGCGCATCGCCGACCTCGGCTGCGGCACCGGCGAGCTGACGAAGTGGCTGCACGAGGAACTGCAGGCGAGCGACACGCTGGGCATCGACTCCTCCCCGGTGATGCTGGCGGAGAGCGGCAAGCACACGCTTCCGGGGATGCGCTACGAGCAGATCGACATCCTGGACGCGGCGGTGAAGTACCACCAGGCGTTCGACCTCGTCTTCTCGAACGCGGCGCTCCAGTGGATCCTGGGGCACCAGACGCTCTTCCCGAAGATCGCGGGGATGGTGAAGCCGGGCGGCCAGATGGCCGTGCAGATCCCGCACAACGGCTGGCACATCGGCCACCAGCTCCCGGCGATCATCGCGCGCGAGGAGCCGTTCGCCAGTGCGCTGGGCGGCTGGACGCGGGAGGACCCGGTGCGCGAGCCGGAGTTCTACATGGACATGCTCTACACGCAACTCGGCTTCCGTCCGCAGCGCGTGCGCACGGAGTGGTACACGTTCGAGATGGAGTCCCCCCGCGGCATCGTGGAGTGGGTGAAGGGCTCCGTGCTCTCGTCCTACCGCGAGCACCTGCCCGCGGATCTCTACCCGAAGTACGTCGAGGCATACGAGGCGCGCCTGCTGCAGGAGATGGGCGACACCGGCCCGTTCCTGTATCCGTTCAAGCGCATCCTGTTCTGGGGCCGCAAGCCGGAGTAGCAGGGCGGGCGCCCCGGGCCCGGAGACGCCTCGTGCTCGCCCGCGCTACTCGAAGAGCCAGCGGCGGCGCTTCTGGCGGCGGGCGTAGGTCAGGCCGAAGCGATTGAACGCCGCCTCGCGGATGATCGCCACCGCCTCTTCCGTGGAGTCGGTGATCGTGAGGCGATCCATATCCTCCTGGCGGATCTTGCCGTCCGCGAGCATGGTGCGACTGAGGAAGTCGACCAACGGCGCCCAGAACTCCGTGCCCATCAGCACGATCGGGAAGTCGCGGATCTTCCCCGTCTGGATGAGCGTCGCCGTCTCGAACACCTCGTCCAGCGTGCCGAAGCCGCCCGGCAGCACGACGAACGCGTACGAGTACTTCACCAGCATGACCTTGCGCACGAAGAAGTAGTGGAATTGGACGAAGGTGTCGAGGTACGGGTTGGGCTCC
>JAQCJS010000143.1 GCA_027592975.1 Chloroflexota bacterium | reverse complement strand
CCGGCCTGGCGATCGCCGCGCGCTTCGGCATCACGCTGGCCGACCTTGCGAAGGCCAACGGCATGACCGAGCGGGAGTTGGACGTCCTCGCCATCGGCCAGCAGTTGAAGATCCCGCGCTAGCCACCGGTTCCCGAACCGGCGCTCGCCCTCGTATCGCCGATCGACAGGCGATTGCGAGCGCGCTCGCGCGGTAGGGCGAGCGCCTCGCAACCTCTCCCGGGCCGCGTGCAGGGACGATGGCAGGAGCGGCTGGCGTCGCGCGGGAGCAATCCGCGCCCACCGTCCGGGAGCGGAGACGTCCGGCGTGATCGGTACCCTCCGTTGACCGGCCTGCGGCAGGGGCTGCTGCTGCGTCGCATCGAGTAGCGACTCCCGTTCCACCTCTGTCGTCACGCCCGCGCGCCGCCTACCGGCCGCGGCGGCGCTGACGGTGGCCGAACGAGCGGATCGCGCGCAGGAAGTCGATGCGGCGAAAGGCGGGCCAGAACACGTCGCAGAAGTAGTACTCGCTGTAGGCGCTCTGCCAGAGCATGAAGCCGGACAGCCGCAGCTCGCCGGAGGTGCGGATGATCAGATCGGGATCCGGGACGTCCGGCGCATACAGGAACCGCGCGATCTCGTCCGCCTGCAGGCCCGCCGCTACCCCCTCCAGCGAGTCGCCGCGCACGAGGTGATCCGCGATCATCCGGCGCACCGCGTCCACGATCTCCTCGCGACCGTCGTAGCCCACCGCGATCAGTAACTCGCCGCCGGTGTGCGAGGCGGTCGTTCGTTCCACGCGCTCGATCGCCCCCAGCGTCGCCGGCGGCAGCAGGTCGCGGCGGCCGACTGCGCGGATGCGCCGAGGGCGGGGCGCGTGCTTCTGCATCTCCGCCAGCCGGTCCACGCGCTCCTCCACCAGACCGAAGATCCCCGACAGTTCGTGCTCCGGGCGCTGGAAGTTGTCCGTGGACAGCACCCAGAGCGTCAGCACGGGGATTTCCAGCTCGTCGCACCACCGCACCAGGCGCTCCAGGGTGTCCGCGCCGCGCCGATGGCCGTCCGCCGGCGATCCCAGTCCGGTCTCGCGGGCGAATCGGCGGTTGCCGTCCGGCAGCACGCCCACGTGATGTGGGATCGCGCCGCCGCGCACATCGTGCTCCAGTTGGCGCTCATACCAGCGATAGATCAGGTTCCGAAACATCCAGGCCCCCCGGTCAGTGCGCTCCATGCCAGCACCCGGCGGCGCGGTCAGATGCCGTCGCAGGCCCGCGCCAGTTCGGTCGATGCGTCCTCGACGGCACGCGCGGCGGCGAAGCGGCTCCAGTTCCACGACCGCACGCCGTCCCCCGATCCGCCACCCCAGCGATCGAGGAGCGAGCGGGCCACGCTGCAGCCGTCCCCCGGGGTGAGCACGCCGATGCCGCGCACGAGCGTCGGGGCGGCATCGGCGCCGAGGCGGGCGGCATGCTCCGCATCAAACGGGTGCCCCGCGGACGCGCGGGCGACGTTGCGCCGGGCGATCAGCGCGTCGGGGCCCACCGCCGTGAGGAGGGCGAATACCACCACCGCCGCCGCGATCGAGCCCGCGACGAACCAGTCGTTGCGTGCGGCGATCAGCGTGCGCAGGAACAGCGCGAACACCGCCGCAAGCCCGATCAGGATCGCGACCGCGTACAGGCGGTCGCCCGTCAGTCCGTACGCCTGCTCGTACACGCTCATCCGCTGGAGCGCCGAGCCGACGATCACGAAGAGCAGCGTGACGAGCAGGCCCGCGATCACCCGGTAGACAGTGTCGGCTCGGTCGCCCCGGCGACGCGCCCAGTCGGCGACCAGGAGCAGGGGGAGAAGGAGCACTGCGGCCGTGACCAGCTCGAAGAACCCGCGTCGCGCGTACTCGGCGTAAGTCAGGCCGATCGTCTGCTGCACCACGTCGTGGCCGCCGAACAGGTACCGCAGCTGGATCGCGACGAACGCCGCGAACAGCACCGCGAGGGCGCCGAGGATCGCCCCCACCTCCGCCGGCCCGAGGCGGCGGGCTTCCGGGAGCAGCGGTTCGGGGATGGTGACCAGCCGGCCCTCCAGACTTACCCACGTCACGCCGCCCGCGAACCATGCACCGGCCAGGAACCAGCCCGCGTGCGAGGCGATCGTGGGCAGATCGAAGTCGGTGAGCCGCGCGAGCCGATCCTCGAAGACGGCGTCGGCGGAGGCGAACAGCAGGGCGAAGACGAACAGCACCGGCACGGCGATTACCACGATGCGGATCGCCGTCGCGACGCCCTCCTTCGACCGCCGCAGCAGGCCGTCCTGGAACTCTAGCCGGGACTGGGCGCGGTACACGCCCACCGCGATCGCGAGGCCGGCGGCGACCATCGCCCCGGCGAACAGCGCCACGCCGGTGCGCCGCCAGGGCAGGCCGGAGCGGATGGCGACCGCCAGCACGAGCGACGAGCCTGAGCCGAGGAAGAGGAATCCGTGCAACGCCTCCGACGCCCGCCACGCCAGCGCGCCGGCGGCCGCGAGCGAGAGCGCGAGGTACGCGCGCTCCGCCGTCGACGCCGGAGCCTCGCGGTAGCGGCCGGTGACCCACAGCGCCGCGACCAGCGCGCCGATCCACAGCGGCGCGTTCAGACCGGGCGAGGCGTTGCGGAACAGGAGGTCGGCGAGCAGGCCGAGGGCGACCGCGACGGCCACCGTCTCCGCCGCCGCTCGTGTCCGCGCCGGGCGTTCGTCAGAGAAATGCAGAGAACTTTGCATCAAAGAGTACAGCCTCAAAAAAAGGGCTGCCTAGCCGCGACGTGCGACGCGGATCAGCGCTTCCATATGCTCGACATAACGTTCAAGCGCGGCACGGCCCGCGGGGGTCAGTTCGTACTCAGTGCGAGGTACGCGGCCTTCGAAGCGCTTGCGGGCGGTGACGTAGCCCGCCTCCTCCAACTTGCGGGTGTGCGCGCTGACGTTCCCGTCCGTCGCGCCCAGGAGCGTCTTCAGCTCCACGAAACTGAGGCGGTCGTTCGCCGCCAGCGCGCTGACGATGCCGAGGCGCGCGCGCTCGTGGATGACGGCGTCCAGATCCGCCGGGCGCGTGGCCTGCTGGGGCACAGGCGCCGGATCCGCCTCGGGACGGCGGGAGGCGGCGGCTTCAGCCACCGTAGTGCCTCGCGATGACGGCGCCGAAGACGATGTGCAGTCCACCGAAGCCAGCGCCCAGCAGCCACGGGGCCGCGGCGGGCGGGGCGAGGAAGGCGATCGCGCCGGTGAGCATGAAGCAGAACCCGAGCGCCGGGAGGATCCGCACGGAGAACGCGCCGGCCGAGGCGATCGCCGCACCGTAGACGACGAGCCACATGCCCGGCAGGAGCTCCAGCAGCCCGTCCCGCTGCAGCACGAACGTCAGGACGCCGCCGACCGCGAGGGGCGGGGCGAGTCCGAGCAGGAACTTGCGGGCCGGTGCCGCCAGCAGGCGCGCCCAGCCGCCCCGCGCCTTGTGGAGCGTGGCGAGGAGGCCGGCCGTCACGGCGACGACCGCCTCCGCCTCCCAGACCAGGACGGCGGCGAGCGGTGAGGGTGCGGCCGCGGAGATCCCGGCGGCCACCAGCGCGCTCACGCCGATCAGGACCATCCCAAGGCCGGAGACGTCCGTGAACCGGGACGAGCTCTCCATCGCCGTGCGGATGAAGCGCAGGTTGTCCGCCGCGCGCTCGGCGAGCTGGGGTGGTTCGGGGAGGCGGTCGGCGGCGCGGCGGTGCATAGGGAGAGGATAGCGGATCGAGCCTCGATGTAAAGTACTCTGTGCAACAGAGCGTCCAAGGGCCGGGCACGCCGCTCAGTCGCGGCGGCGCAGGTCGCTCCGAAGCGACGCGCACTCGTCCGCCAGCACCCCCGTCACCAGGCCAAGGCTCGCGCCGGTGAGCTTGAGCATCCGCTCCACCGAGTAGTCGCCCAGCTCAGGGCGGACGAACGCGGCGTGACGCGCACCCAGCACGAGTTCGCCGATGCCCGTGGTGCAGATGGCCCACAGGCACATGGGGCAGGGCTCCGTGGTGGTGTAGAGCGTGGCGCCATCGAACTGCGTCGCGCCAAGCCGTCGTGCCGCGTCGCGGATCGCGACGATCTCCGCGTGCGCGGTGGGGTCTCCCTGCACGGCCACCAGGTTGCGGCCCGCGCCCAGCACCTCGCCATCCCGCACGATCACCGCGCCCACCGCGAGGCTGCCTGCCGAGGCCGCACCGCGCGCCTCCTCGATCGCCAGCGTCATGAATCGCTGATGCTCGTCCATGAGCCGTGCCTCCTCCATGCGAGCCGCGTCGATCATCCCATCCGGTGCCAGCGCCCGCCGCCGAGTGGTGATGCGCCCCCCCGGGAAGCAGGACGGCCGAGCACGTTCCCGCGCTCGGCCGTCCGTGGTCGTCCCGTCCGTGCGGGCTAGCGCAGGTCGAACCGGTCCAGGTTCATGACCTTGTCCCAGGCCTTCACGAAGTCGCGCGCGAAC
>JAQCJS010000142.1 GCA_027592975.1 Chloroflexota bacterium | reverse complement strand
ATCGCCGCGCGCGGGCGGGAGCTCGTCTCGTTACTTCCGGGCACGGACTGGGCCGCCGAGGGTATCGAGATCAACAGCGGCAAGGCGGGGCCGCGGATCATGGTGCTGGGCGGCGTCCACGGCAACGAGCCGGGCGGCTGGCTGGCGGCGGAGAGCATTGCCGACTGGCAGGTGGAGCGGGGAAGCCTCCTCGTGCTGCCTCGCCTGAATTGGCGCGCTGCCTCCGCGATGGTTCGGACCTTCCCCGAGTTGGGCGACCTCAATCGCTTCTACCCCGGCCTCGCGGACGGCCTGCCGATGCAGCGCATGGCCAACGCCGTGGTCGAGGTGGGGCGCGAGTTCGAGCCGGAGCTGCTGTTCGATCTGCACGAATCCTGGGTCTTCTACAAGGAGCGAGGCGCGAACGGCGGCACCGCCTTCATCGGACAGACCATGTCGCTGGGCGGCGGCGCGACCGAGGCGACGGTCGACCGCATGGCGAACGTGGTGCGAACCGTGAACAGCCAGATCAGCGCGCGCGAAGAGATCTACATGCGTGGCGCCGCCACGCCTCGAGCCGGTGTCCCGGTCATCCCGAGCACGCCGCGGCCGTCACCCACGGCCGCGCCCGCCGGCACGCCGCTTCCGGGTGCTGCGCTCGGGAACGGCGTCACCTTCGGGGGCAGATCATCCCTGTCGCTGGGCAACTGGATCCGCGGCTGCGTGCCGATCCTGATCGAGATGGGGCAGCAGGATCAGCCCGACTCCCGCCGCTCCGCGCTGCACCAGATGCTGGTGCGCACCACGCTCGAACAGTCGGGGATGCTGTAGCGCGTCGCCGGGTCGAGGCTACGCGTGCGGGTGCCCGTGCGCGGACAGCGGCTCCAGCTGATGCGCGTACAGCAATCCCGCGTCGTTCAGCACGTCCGCGCTCGGGCGGTCGTCAATGACCTGGCCGCCGTCCAGCACCACCGTCCGAGGCAGCAGGTCGGCGACCATCGCCAGATCGTGCGTGGCCACCACGATCGTCAGCGGCAGCGTCGCCAGCAGCTCGATCAGTCCTCGGCGCGACATCGGATCCAGGCTGGCGGTCGGTTCGTCCAGCAACAGGATCGGCGCCCCCATGGACAGCACCGTCGCGATCGCGACGCGCTTCTTCTGGCCCAGGCTCATGCGATGCGGGACACGCCCCTCGAACTCCGCCATGCCCACGGCGGCCAGCGCCGCGCGCGACCGCCGCAGCACCTCGTCATGATCGAGGCCCATGTGCAACGGCCCGTACGCCACGTCGTCCAGCACGGTGGGGGAGAAGAGCTGGTCGTCCGGGTTGGAGAAGAGCAGCCCGAGCTTCGCGCGGATCGAGCGCGCGCTGGCCTCCGTCAGTTCCTCGCCCAGGATGCGCACTCGCCCGGACTGGGCGCGCAGGATGCCGTTCAGGTTCAGCAGGAAGGTGGACTTCCCCGCGCCGTTGGGGCCGATCAGCGCCACCCGCTCGCCCGGCGTCACGCGCAGCGAGACGTCGCGCAGCCCCGGCGTGCCGTCCGGGTACGCGTAACGGAGCGACTCCACGTCGATCGCGGGCGTCCCGGTCATGCGAGCCGCCCGCCGAGTGCGACGGCGAAGCCGTACGCCACAAGGATGGCGGCACCCGCCGCGTCCACCCGGCGGATCGCCGGGGTGCTCAGGAAGCGGAGCTCGCCGGTGAACCCGCGCGCCTGCATCGCCGCGAAGACGCGCTCGCTGCGGTCCAGCGATCGCGCGAAGAGCGAGCCGACCATGTGGCCCAGGATAGTCGCGCGCCACCAGACCGTGCCGCCGGCGCGCCTGTCCGCCACCGCGGCACTCCGGCTGTCGCGCGCGCGCATCAGCCGGAGTGCCTCCTCGCCGATCACGAAGAAGTAGCGGTAGGTGAAGAACACCGTCGCCACCAGCAGCCGCGGTAGGCCCAGGACGCGCAGCGCGCGCAGCATCTCCACGACCGGTGTCGTCGCCGTGAGCAGGATCGCGGCGAGCACGGACAGCCACGCCCTCGCCAGGATCGTCGTGACCGCGACGGTGCCCTCTCGCGAGGCGTCCCAGCCGAGCACGGGCACTTCCAGTACCACCTCGCCCGGGCGCGTGAACATCAGCGGGATCGCCGCGGCGACGAACGGCAGCGCGAGCAGCGAGCGGCGCACGAGCAGCCACGGCCCGATGCGCGCCCCGGCCGCGACGAGGGCGATCGGCACGGCCAGCAACGCCAACACGCCCCACGCCCCCTCGCCCGTGAGCGAGATGGCGAAGATGTAGAGCAGCGTCGCGGGGAGCTTCACCCGCGCGTCAGCCCGGTGGATCGTGGTGGCGCGATCGACGTAGCGGTCAGCGAAGCCGACGAGCGCCGACACCCGCTATCGGCCCTGGCGCCGGCGCAGCAACGAGCCTGCGCCCAGCGTCAGCGCCGTCACGATCACCACGCCGATGATGCCGGCCGCCACGGTCGAGAGCGGGCCCTCGCCCAGGAACGGCACAGTGTAGTCCGGGAGCACGTTGTACGGTGCCTGCTGTGCGCGTTCGATGAAGCCCACGTCCTCGGCCACGCGCTCCAGCCCGTCCGGGCTGGACGAGGCGAGGAACGCGGAGGTGCCCGCGATGACGATCGCGATCGCGATACCGATCAGGAGCAGGGAGCGACGCTGGTCGGATGTCATCGGACGGCCTCCGGGGTGACTGCGGCCGAGGCCACGAGGCCCGGGCTGGTGACGCGGATGAACGAGAGCGCGGCCACGGTCACGATCGCCTCGCCGATGCCGATGAGGGCGTGGACGCCCACCATCGCCGGCAGCGCGACCGACAGCGGTGACGTACCGGAGACGGCCAGTTGCAGCGCCGTGGCGATCGCGGACACCTCCACCGAAAGCCATGCTGCGAGACCGGCGGCGACGATGTAGCCCACGCCGCCGCCGCGCGTGATCGGGCCGAGCAGACGGAAGGTGCCCCACCCGGTGAGCGCGGTGAGCACGCCCATGTTCACCACGTTCGCGCCCAACACCACCAGCCCGCCGTCCTGGAACAGCAGCGCCTGCAGCCCGACCACCGCGGTCATCACGATGATCGCGGCCCACGGGCCGAGGAGGATCGCCGCCAGCGCGCCGCCCAGCAGGTGGCCGGACGTCCCGCCGGCGACGGGGAAGTTCATCATCTGCGCGGCGAAGATGAACGCCGCCATCACGCCCATCAGCGGAACCGCGCGGTCGCTCATCGTCCGCTCCGCGCGCCTCGCCGCGACGACGACGGCCACGATCATGGCCGCCCAGCCGGCCAGCGAGACCGGAGCGCTCAGGAAGCCGTCCGGAATGTGCAGCGCGGGGCCGGCGACGGCCTCCAGCGCGGGCACGCCCAGTGACATCATCGCGTCGCCTCGTCATTGCTCGCGCTCCGCTGGCAATCGGCGCACTGGCCACGGATGGCCATGTGACGCAGGTCGATCGCGAAGCCATGTTCCTGCTGGACCTCGTCGCTCAGTGTGCTGATCGACTTCAGCTCCACCTCCTGCGTGTGACCGCAGCCCTCGCAGAGGAGGTGATGGTGCGGGGCCTCCGAGGCCGACCACTCGTGCGTCATCACCCCGCCGGCATCCGCGAAGGCGGTGATCAGGCCCATCTCCGTCAACGCGTCCAGGTTGCGGTAGACCGTGGAGAGCGCCATCTCCACGTGCTGCTCGTCCTGGCAGACCAGCGCGTGGATCTGCTCGGCCGTGGAGTGGCCGGGCAGGCGGTGCAGCGCGTCCAGGATCTTGGCGCGCTGCACTGTCAGGCGGCGGCCGCTGGCGCGGATCGTCTCGGCGATGTTCGGTTGGTCGTGCGGCACGCTGGCTCCCCTTCGGTGGCGCAGCACCGTTACCGCAAATAATAGCAATAGTCTGCAAGCGCGATAGGCCTCGCCGGCCCCACTCCGGCGGATCCGCTCGCGGTACCGTCCGAGCCTCACGCGCCGGAGCCGCACAGAGGGAGCCTGCGAGGCGAAACCTGAGCGAGGAGCCTGGCCGAGGCCTTCGTGGAGCGCCTCGCGGCCGCCGGCGGGCTGCTCAACCTGATCGGCGGTCAGCGGGATACCACCCCGCGCACATCCACGCGATCGCCTCTGCGGTGAAGGACTCCCTGGTCGCCGACTTCCGCGAGGTCACCTGGACCCAGGTCGCCAACGCCTCGGGATGCCGTCCGTTCCTGCAGGTGGACTTCAACTTCCAGCTGGTGCCGGAGGCGTAGCGCGGGGCCGCTAGCGCAGCACGTTGCAGTGCTTCTGCACCCACGCGGAGATCTTCGCGCTCGCCTAGGTGAACTTCGGCTCCGTCGTCGCCTGCATCGCCCGCTGCAGCTCCGTGTCGGTGGCGACCTTTGAGAAGTCGTAGTTGACGCGCGTCATGTGCCCGGAGAAGTCCGTCCACCACTGTGCGTAGGTGGTGAAGTCCGGCTTGATGTCCGCGGGCGCGCTCTCTGCCAGCGCCTTCAGGTACGCCGTGG
>JAQCJS010000141.1 GCA_027592975.1 Chloroflexota bacterium | reverse complement strand
CGAAGGGCTCCGGGCAGCGCCACGGGATCAGGTACCCCGTCCGCCCGTCGGCCACGGTGGAGGACAGCCCGCCCACCCGGGACGCGACCACCGGCACACCGGAGGCCATCGCCTCCACGGCGACCAGCCCGAACGACTCGTAGAACGAGGGCACGGCAACGACGTCCGCGGCGTTGTAGTACGCGCTCAACTCCTCGTGCGGGCGGGGGCCCAGCAGCCGGACGTGGGCCGTCACGCCCACCTCTGCCGCGACCGCGCGCAGCGACGCCAACTCGCGCTCCGCCCGGTCGTCCCCGCCGATGATCGACAGGACCACGTTCCGGCGGTCACTCAGCTGCCCGATGCCGCGGATCAGGATGTCGAAGCCCTTCAACGGCTCGATGCGTCCGACCGCCAGCACCATCCGCTCCGCGGGGTCGATGCCCAGCAACGCGCGCGCCTCTGCCTGCGACCGCGGACGGAACTGCTCCAGATCCACGCCCAGCGGCACCACGGCGACGCGGCCGGCCGGCACCCGGTAGATCTGCATCAGCAGCCGCCGCTCGTGCTCCGTCGCCGCCACCACGCGGTCAAGGCCGTGCAGCAGCCGCCGCTCCGCTTCGATGCGCTCGGGCAGCTCGGACTCGGACGCGCGGGCGCGGAGCTTCACCTCCGCCAGCGTGTGGAACATCGCGACGTGCGGCACCTCCCAGCGCTGGGCCAGGAGCGCGCCGGATTCCGCGGACAGCCAGTAGTGGGAGTAGATGACGTCGTACGTCACGCCCTCGCGCGCCCGGAACGCCTCCACGCCGTCGGCGAAGGCACTGGTGAAGGGGACCATCTCCTCCTTCTCCATGCGCGCCTGCGGCCCGGCCGTCACCTGCACCAGCCGCGCGCCGGTCATCCCGGCGGCCGGGGCGATGGCGCGCACCTCGTCCTCGTCGGGCGAGGAGCGCCGGGTGAACACGTCCACCTGCACGCCCTGCGCGGCGAGCTTGCTGGCGACCTCCCGCACGTACACGTTCATGCCGCCCGTCTCGCGGCCGCCAAGGGGCGCCAGCGGCGAGGTGTGCAGCGAGAGCATGGCAACGCGCATGTGCGCCCCTTCGAATGGGACCTAGCGGCCGATGAGGCGGAGGAACTCCTGGCGCGTGTTCTCCGTCTCGCGGAAGCGCCCGCGCATGGCGGAGGTGACCATGAGCGCACCGGGCTTGCGCACGCCGCGCGCCGTCATGCAGAGGTGCTCCGCCTCGATGACCACACCCACGCCCTTCGCGCCCAGCGCGCCCTCGATCGCGTCGGCGACCTGGCCGGTGAGCCGCTCCTGCACCTGCGGCCGCCGCGCGAAGATCTCCACCGCGCGCGCGATCTTCGACAGCCCCACAATGCGCCCGTCCGGCAGGTAGCCCACGTGCGCCGTGCCGTGGAACGGCAGGAAGTGATGCTCGCACGTGGAGTAGAAGGGGATGTCCTTCAGGATCACCATCTCGTCGTGACCCTCTTCGAACTGCACCGCCAGTTGCTCCGCCGGATCCTGATCCAGCCCCTCGAACAGCTCGAGGTACATGTCCGTGATGCGGCGCGGCGTCTCCGACAGTCCGTCCGTGTCCACGTCCAGCCCCAGCTGGCCGATCAGCGTGCGGACAGTGGCGATGATCGCGTCACGGTCGACGGTGCGATCGGTGCGCTCAGGTGCAGATGCCATGCAGGCCACCCTCGAGGTAGTGGAGTCACGGGGTACGAGCGCATTCAATCGTAGCACCGGGCGCACGCGCCGCCTGACGGCTGGCCGTGCTACCGGTAGTGGGCGTCGCGCTGGGCCTTGAAGGCGTCCCAGCCCTGCTCCTGCATCATCGCCCGGCGCTGCGCGGCGGACGCGTCTGCCTCGCGCTGCGCCACGGCTGCCAGGTCGCGGATCGCGGGGTCGGAGTGGTAGTCGAACCCCTCCATGAACCCGGCGATCTCGTGGACGCGGTTGATGATCTTCTTCATCACCGTCATGGTTGAGGGCGGCAGCGCGGCCATGCGCTTCGCCAGCGCCTCCACCGTGGCCTCCAGATCCGCGGCTGGCACCACCTGGTTCACGATGCCCATGCGCTGCGCCTCCTGCGCGGTCATGGTGCCACCGGCGAGGAGGATCCACTTCGCCTCCTTCAGGCCGGTGAGGAACGGCGTGATCAGCATCGGCGGGGTGAGGCCGTTCCGGATCTGCAGCTCGCCGATCACCGCCTCCTCGGCCGCGACGGTGATGTCACACATCCCCGCGATCTGGAAGCCCATCCCCACCGCGGGGCCGCGCACCGAGGCGATCACCGGCTTCGACATGGCCCAGATGCGCATCCCGCACTCGGGCATGGTGGCTGTCTGCAGGTCGTCCGGCTTCGGGTAGTACTGCACTGACTGCAGGTCGGCCCCGGCACAGAACGCGCGGCCCGCGCCGCCGACGACCAGCACCAGCACCTCCGGGTCCCTCTCCGCCCGCTCCAGCGCCCGATAGAGGTGGTGGGAGAGCGACCAGTCCGCCGCGTTGAGGATCATCGGGCGGTTGAGCGTGATCCAGGCGACCCCGTCGCGCACCTCGTACAGCACGTCACGCTCCGAGGGAGCGGGAACCTCGATGCCCTCCGGGGTGTAGCGCCGGCCGGGGAGCTGTTGCTCCTTCGGCACCACCGGATGCTCAGCCTGCCCCGCGGGGCCGTCCTGCGTCGTCACCTGGCGTGCCGTCCTTCGTGATCGCGTTACTTCCAGCCGAGCGCGCGCTCCACCGAGGCGAGGTCGGCGTCCGCGCGGTGGATCTGCGCGCTGACGGCCAGCGCGGTGTCCGGATCCTTCAGGCCGTTGCCCGTGATGATGCAGACCGCGGTCTTGCCTGACAGGTCGGCGCCCTCGCGGTGCTGGCGGATCAGGCCGGCGAGTGAGGCGGCCGAGGCGGGCTCGCAGAACACCGCCTCCTCCGCCGCCAGCCTCCGGTACGCCTCCATGATCTCGTCGTCGGTGACAGCGCGGATGCGCCCGCCGGAGCGGTCGCGAGCATCCACGGCCATGTCCCACGAGGCGGGGTTGCCGATGCGGATCGCGGTGGCGATGGTCTCCGGGTGCTCCACGGGCGCGCCGTTCACGATCGGCGCGGCGCCCTCCGCCTGAAAGCCCCACATCTGCGGCCGCTGCCCGGCGCGCTCCAGCTGGAAGTACTGCTCGAAGCCGCGCCAGTAGGCGCTGATGTTGCCGGCGTTGCCGACGGGGATGCAGAGGATCTCCGGGGCGTCACCCAACTCGTCCACGATCTCGAAGGCGCCCGTCTTCTGCCCCTCGATGCGGTGCGGGTTCACGGAGTTCACCAGCGCGACCGGGTGCCGCGTCGCCAGCTCACGCACCACGTTCAGCGCGTCATCGAACGACCCGGCCATCTGCACGATGTCCGCACCGTGCACGATCGCCTGAGCCAGCTTGCCCATGGCGATCTTGCCGTCCGGCACGATCACGTACGCCTTCAGCCCGTGACGCACCGCGAACGCGGCCGCAGAGGCCGAGGTGTTCCCGGTGGAGGCGCAGATCACCGCCTGCGCGCCGTCCTCCACCGCCTTCGCGATCGCCAGCACCATGCCACGGTCCTTGAACGATCCGGTGGGGTTCATGGACTCGAGCTTGAAGTAGAGCGCCTTCAGCCCCAGTTCCTTCTCGATCGACCGTGAGCGCAGCAGCGGCGTGCCGCCCTCGCCCAGCGTGACCATCGGCGTCGCGTCGGTGACGGGGAGCAGATCGCGGTAGCGCTCCAGGATGAAGCGGCTGGGCAGCGCGCGGTCCGGCGTGTTGGTGGGGGTCACAGCGGCTGCTCCTGGTCTGACCCGTTGGCCTGCTCATCGAGCCGAACCAGCAGGTTCCGCGCGACGCGCACGTCGCGTTCGATCTCCTCGATGCGCCTGCGGGCACGGTCTTCGTCGGCGCGCAGCGCCCGGCGCAGGTGCTCCGTCACGGTATCGCGCTGCGCCTCCAGCCGCTCATCCAGCCGCGCCCACCGCTCCACCTCGCCCGCGCGGTCGCGCGCGAGCAGCGCGATGCGCTCCTGGGCCTCCGCGCTCCCGCGGCGCACGGCCTCGATCTCTTCTTCCAGCGCGGTCAGGCGGTCCTCCACACGGACCCGCGTGGCGCGCTGCTGCTCCAGCACTTCCTGCAGCTCCGCCTCGCGGTCGCGGATCGAGCGGATGGCGGTGACCTCCTCGGCCACGCGGCGCTGCTCCTCCTGCATCCCTCGCAGGCGCACGGCGACGTCTTCGATCTTCGCGAGCAGTTCTGGCACGGTTCCGGCCACCCGCGCGATCTCCTGCCCCACGTGGCGCGTCGCGTCCTGCCCGGCGACGGCGCGCGCCTCCAGGCTCATGATCCGCGCCTCGAACGTCTGCTCCTCGCGGGCCGTGTCCGCCAGGTCGGTGGCGAGGTGCTGCTCGCGCACGGAGAGCGGGGCCTGCCGCCCGTCCGCCTCGTTCAGCCGCGCGGCGATCTGCTCCAGCACG
>JAQCJS010000140.1 GCA_027592975.1 Chloroflexota bacterium | reverse complement strand
GTTGGCTCGCGGGCCGCGCGGAGGCGGTGCATGCGCTCCGGGGCCACCTTCAGCAGGGTGCGCTCTCCTCCGCCTCCCGGGCGAGCGCGGGGGTGTTGCGGCCGAACATGTCGCGCGCGGCCTACCTGCAGGCGGTCAGCCGGGTGCGGGAGTACATCGCCACCGGGGACATCTACCAGGTCAACTTCGCGCAGCGGTTCTCCGCGCTGTACGACGGCGGCGGACTGGATCTGTACCGGCGGCTGCGCACCGTGAGTCCTGCGCCCTTCGCGGCGTACCTTGACCTCCGCGGCGACTTCGGCGGGGTGGAGGTGCTGTCGTCGTCGCCGGAGCGCTTCCTGTTCGCGGACGGCGACCGGCTGGAGACGCGCCCGATCAAGGGCACGCGCCCGCGCGGCGCGTCGCCGGAGGAGGACGCGGCGCACGTCGCCGCGCTGCGCGAAAGCGCGAAGGATCGCGCCGAGCACCTGATGATCGTGGACCTCGAGCGCAACGACCTCGGTCGCGTCGCGGTCACCGGGAGCGTGCGCGTGCCGGAGTTCGCGGTGCTGGAGACGTACGCGCAGGTGCACCACCTCACTTCCACGGTGGTGGCGACGCGGCGCGCGGACGTGGGGCTGGAGGCGCTGCTCCGCGCCACGTTCCCGGGGGGCTCGATCTCCGGTGCGCCGAAGATCCGGGCGCTCCAGATCATCGACGAGTTGGAGCCCACGGTGCGCGGGGTCTACACGGGCGCGCTGGGGTACGTCTCCGCGCACGGACGGTTGGACCTGAACATTGCGATCCGCACGATCACGCTCGCGGACAGCGTGGCGCACCTCCACGTCGGCGGCGCGAACGTGCATGATTCCGATCCGGAGGCCGAGTACGCCGAGACGTTGGACAAGGCCCGCGGCATGGCGCGCGCCCTGGGCGTCGCGCTTCCCGACGAAACACCCGTTCCCGCAGCGATATCCGCGCCCGCCGCGCCCGCCCGATGAGCGCGGCCGCGTGGGTGGACGGTGCCGTGGTGCCTCGTGACGAGGCCCGCGTCTCGATCGACGACTTCGCGGTGCGCTACGGCGCGGCGTGCTTCGAGACCATGCTTGCGCGTGGTGGCCGCGTCTTCCGCCTGGACGCGTACCTCGACCGGCTCGAGGCGGGCCTACGAGGGATGGGTGTCACGCCCCCCGCCCGCGCGGAGCTGGCGCACGCGATCGCGGAGACGCTCGCCGCGAACGCGCTCACGGAGGCCAGCGTGCGGCTCGCTGTCACCGCCGGGCGCGGTCCTGCCCCGGACCTCGCGCGCGCCGCCACGCCCGGCGTCATCGTCACCGCGGATCCGGTGCCGCCGCCCGCTCTTCCGCCCCGCCTGCGCGTGGTCGCCACGCGGGTGGACGCACGCCGCCCGCTAGCGGGGGCAAAGACGGCGCAGTTCCTCCCGTACCTCCTGGCCCGCGCGGAGGCGCGCGCCACCGGGGCGGACGATGCGCTGCTACTGAACCACGAGGGCGCGGTGGTGGAGGCGGCGACCGCGAACATCTTCCTGCTGCGCGCCGGGGGGCTGGAGACTCCGCCGCTGGTGGACGGGCCGCTCCCCGGCGTCACCCGTGCAGCCGTGATCGAGGTCGCCCGCGGCCTCGGCATCCCCGTCGTGGAGCGCACGCTCACGCTGCACGATGTCGCCCTGGCGGAGGCGGTGCTGCTCACCAGCAGCGTGGCGGGCATCGTCGCCGCCGCCTCGGTCGTCGCGCGGCGGCCGGAGGCGGTGTTGCACCTGGACTGGCAGGCGCAGGATCCGGCGCCGGCGCTCCTGGAGCGCCTGCGGGAAGCCTACGCCGGCCTTGTAAGGGTTCTTCCCGACGCTTGACCCCCCACCTCTGGGGGTATTCTGACCGCGTGCTCAGATTGGCTGTCGCTGACGATGATCTGAAGAATGGCGATCTGACGGAACTGATATCCCTGACGCGATCTTCACGCCATCCTCACGCTGCAGTCACCTTCGGAGGGGTGTGGGCGGGGTAGGTTCAGATCACGCCAGACGCTCGTCATCCTAGGAGACGCGCCGGCAGCATCCGGTCAGGTTCGTAGCGGTGGCAGGGCCGCCGCGGGTTGAGGACAGGTGATCTCGACGCAGTTCCCCCCCGTGCCCCAGCCGTCCTTTCGTGCCCCCGTGCGCCGCGCGCCCGCGCCGTCCAGCTCCACGTGGACGCGCCCCCCGGCGAACGAGGCCCCCGCTCAGATCCTCGTGGTGGACGACGAGCCGATCGTCCGCGAGACACTCCTTCTGGCGCTGCAGTCCAGCGGTGATCGGGTGCTGGCCGTGGACTCCGGCGAGTCGGCGCTCGCGATCCTCGGGAGCGGCGTCTTCGACCTCGTGATCCTGGACGTGGGGCTGCCGGGCATCTCCGGCCTTGAGACGCTGCGCCAGATCCGCGCGCGGAGCGACGTGCCGGTGATGATGGTGACCGCAGCGAGCACGCTCACGGAGCGGGTCGCTGGCTTCGACCTGGGCGCGGACGACTACCTGGTGAAGCCGCTGGAGATCCCGGAGCTCAGCCGCCGCGTGCGCGCGATCCTGCGCCGGTACCGAGGCAGCACGGGGCGGGTGGAGGATCAACTGATCGGCCCGGACGGCATCGTGATGCGGCTGCGCTCGCACTCCGTGGCCGTGGGGACCGAGGAGGTCACGCTCACGCCGAAGGAGTTCGCTGTGCTGCGGCTCCTGCTGGAGCGCCGAGGCGAGGTCATCAATCCGGACGAGCTCTCCGTGAAGATCTGGGGCTACGAGACGTTCGGGTCGCGCAACTTCGTGGAGGCGCACGTCTCCCGGCTGCGATCGAAGCTGACAAAGGCGGGCGCGGGCGACGTGGTCACCACCATGCGCGGCGTGGGCTACATGATCCGCTAGCCGCGCGAGGCGTCGATCTCCTCGGGCATGCGGAACTCCACGGTCTCCTCGGCGACGATCACCGGCTCCACGCGCGTCACGCCGCGTGCCCTCAGGTCGGCGATGATCGGCTCCAGCAGCGTGTCCGGCACGGACGCCCCGGCGGTGAGGCCCACCACGCCCACACCCTCGTACCAGGCGGGGTCGATCTCATCGATCCCGTCCACGCGGTAGGCGGGCGTGCCCGTGGCCGCAGCGACCTCGCGCAGACGCACGGAGTTGCTGGAGTTCTGCGAGCCGATCACGATCACCAGGTCCGCGCGCTCCGCGATCACCTTCACCGCCGCCTGGCGGTTGGTCGTGGCGTAGCAGATATCGTTGCGCACCTCGGCGTCCGGGTAGCGCGCACGGATCGCGTCGATCGTCGCGGCGGTGTCGTCCACGGAGAGCGTGGTCTGCGTCACCACGAAGATCGGGCGCGTGCCCTCCGTCAGCGCCTGCACGTCCGCGGGCGAATCGACGACGCGCGTGCGCTCCGGCGCCTCGCCCTTGGTGCCCTCCACCTCGTCGTGGCCCTCGTGCCCGACGAGCAGCACGTCGTAGCCGTCTTTCGCGGCCTTCTTCGTCTCCAGGTGCACCTTCGTCACCAGCGGGCAGGTCGCGTCGATGATGCGCAGCCCGCGGTCACGGGCCGCCTGCACCACGGAGGGTGCGATGCCGTGCGCGGAGAAGACGATGCGCGCCCCCGGGGGCACCTCGCTCACGTCCTCCACGAAGATCGCGCCGCGGCTGCGGAAGTCGTCCACCACGTAGCGGTTGTGGACGATCTCGTGGAAGGCGTAGACGGGCTCGTCCGCCCCGTCCAAGACCTGGTCGAGCACGTTGATCGCGCGGACGACGCCGGCGCAGAAGCCTCGAGGCTCCGCCAGCAGGACGGTGTGGGGCATGGAGTTGGCCTTTCGCCTACCCATCGTACCAACGCGCGCGTGCGCGCTCATGTTCCGGCCGCGTGCGATGGAGGACAGGCGCTGCGCCGCGGCACCGCCCAGCAGTCCCGCGCCCAGCGAAATGAGCACGATCCACGTCCCAGCCGCTCCGGTGGCCGTGGCTCCCTGCACCACCGGCGTCGCGACCGGGGCGGTGGGTGTGACGGCAGCGAGAGCGCCCGCGCCGGGAACCGGCTGGTCGAGGATGGACGCGGCTCGGAAGCTGCCATCCGGCGCGAACTGGCGCAGGATCGCGCGCCCGGTGCCGGGGGCGGGGATGCGCGGCCCCGCGAGGAACGTGATGTCCTCACCGTACGAGAAGGCGTCCACTCGCCGCCCATCCGCCCCGGTGAGCAGCAGCCGGTCCCCCGTGTTGCCCAGCCCGTTGCCGATCCCCTGCGGCAGCCGGAACGACGTGATCCCGGTGACGTCCGCCAACCGGGCGGCGACGACCAGCGAGCCTCCGGCGGGGATCACCAGCGCCGGCAACACCACGGAGCCGCTGTTGTCGCTCAGCGTCATCCCCTCCACGGAAGCGGGCACCGCGCCGAGGTTGGTGATCTCCACCCACTCGTACTCGTGGTCGCGGCCGGGCTGGGCGGGGTTGGGCAGCACCTGCGTCATCCGGAAGGCGCGCTGCGCGTCCGCGACGCCGGGCGCCACCACG